>NZ_JBJURI010000039.1:0-28398 GCF_046098255.1 Paenibacillus jiangxiensis | reverse complement strand
AATGTGCCTTTCATTCTGCTTATGGGCCTTGACGAGACACGTCCGCTTGAAGAACGCGCGCTTGCTTTCCTCGAGAAGCATGGCAAAAAAAATCTCGTATTGGATGCCAAGACATTTGATCTGACAGGCATTGATGAAGAGGTTCGGGGTTACATTGCGCCGCTTGCCATCAACTTTGTCCTGCGTATGTATGCATTGGCCCTGTCCAAGGAACGAAACCACCCTCTCGAAACGAGACGCTACATGTTCAAGATTCCTTACTGATCGGGACACACCAAACTGTGGGAGGAATGTAAATGCGTTTTATGGTAGGTGTGGACGTCGGCGGTACGTTTACGGATGTGACGCTTGTAGATACGGTTACCGCTGAAATTGTGAATCATAAAGTGCCATCGACTCCGGCTGATCCCTCACAAGCGATTATGACGGGCATCAGGCAAATACTGGAGATGAACCAGGTGCCATTTGACCAGGTGATGTATCTGGCACATGGCACCACGGTCGCAACCAATTCGCTCATTGAACGTAAAGGGGCGGTCACAGGCCTGCTCGTTACCGAAGGGTTCCGGGATCTGCTGGAGATCGGACGGCAGACTCGTCCAGGTCTGTATGACTTTTTCAAGGAAAAACCGGTTCAGGTCATTCCCGGGCAGCTGTGTCTGGAAGTGGAAGAGAGGTTGTATGCGGACGGCAGCAAGCGAAAAGAGCTTAATAAAGACAGTCTGCGCAAGGCGATTGAAGAGCTTAAGCAGTCGGGTGTGCAATCTATTGCCGTATGCTTCCTGTTTTCATACCTGAATCCCGAGCATGAAAGGCAAGCCGTGGAGGAAATCCGGCGTCTTTTCCCTGAAGTGTACGTTTCCGCCTCGTCGGAAGTGGTGCCTGAATTCCGCGAATATGCCAGGCTGAGCACAACAGCTATCAATGCCTACCTCGGCCCGGTTATGCAGCAGTACATGCAAAATTTCCAGCAGTCTGTCAGGGAAGCAGGGATTCCTGTGGATCCTTACATAACCCAATCGAGCGGCGGGATTATTTCTATTCAGGAATCTGTCGCAGCCCCCGTCCGCACCGCGGTTTCGGGTCCGGCCGCAGGTGTCGTCGCGGCTGCGCGGCTGGCAGAGCTGACAGGCTATAAAAATATGATCACATTTGATATGGGGGGCACGTCGGCGGATTTCAGCCTGATCGAGAACGGCGAGCCGAAGGTTTCCATGGAGCGTGAAGTGGAAGGCTTCCCTGCGCGCATCCCCATGCTGGACATTCACGCGTGCGGGGCCGGAGGCGGTTCGATTGCCTGGCTTGATGCGGGCGGCGCCTTAAAGGTGGGTCCTGAAAGCGCAGGCTCTTTGCCGGGACCTGCTGCTTACGGGCGCGGTGGTACAAAGCCGACCGTCACCGATGCCAACGCGATTCTGGGCAGACTCAACCCTGACGGCATTCTGGGCGGACGGATGTCATTGGATGTGGAAGGCGCCAGACGAGCGGTGGAGGAGCATATCTGTACACCAACCGGCTTGTCGCTCATGGATGCAACCATGGGCATCCTGTCCGTGGTTAATGCGAACATGACACGTGCCATCCGCCTCATTTCCATTGAAAAAGGGTATGATCCGCGGGAATTCACACTGGTGTCATTCGGTGGCGGCGGAGGCCTGCACTGTGGGGCGTTGGCACGGGAGCTGGGCATTCCGCGCATATTGGTTCCACCTTCTCCCGGCACATTCTGCTCGCTTGGTCTGCTTGTGGCCGATATTCGTTTCGACTTTGTGCGTTCTTCACTGCAGCCCGGGAATGCCAGCGGACTGGACGTGATCCAGGAATTGTATGCCGAGATGGAACGGGAAGCGAACAAGATGCTGGAGAAAGAAGGAATTGCCGTCCCGAACCGGAAATTCGTCCTGGGATTGGATACACGCTTCAAAGGACAAAATTATGAGCTGACTGTGCCGGTCGAATGGTCTGAGCTTACTCCGAACGGCATAGCCGCAATTCTCGAACGCTTTCATGAAATGCACGAAAAAAATTACGGTTACTCCAACCGAAACGGGCAAATTGAGTTTGTGAACTATCGGGTGACGGCATTGGGCATGCTGCCGAAGGCTGCACTGAAGAGAGCAGAGGAACATCGCGAAGGCAAGCCTGTTCCCTTTGTAGTCCGTGACGTTTACTTCGCCGAGAACGGTCATGCAGAAACCTGTGCGACGCCTGTCTACAACCGGACCGATCTGCAGCCGGGAGACCGGCTCATAGGGCCGGCGATCATAGAACAGATGGATTCAACCATCCTCGTTTTGCCGGGTCAAACGATGGAGGTGGACCCGTACCGAAATATGATTATTCATACCTTCAGTGAGGAGGACTAACGATGGAACGGATCGATGCAATCACACTGGAGATCGCCGCGAATCTGTTGCTTTCGGTGGCAGAGGAGATGGGGGTAACGCTCGTTAAAACGGCGTACTCCACGAATATCAAAGAGCGCAAGGATTGCTCTACCGCCATATTTGATGCAGAGGGTAATATGATTGCCCAGGCGGAATACGTGCCCATGCATCTTGGCTCCATGCTGGGTGTTGTTTCCGAGGTGCTGACCAAGTTCCCCAGGGAATCTCTTCAAGACGGGGATGTTTTCGTAACGAATGACCCGTACGCCGGCGGGGGTACGCATTTGCCGGACATTACGATGGTTACACCGGTATTCGTGGAGAATCGTCTTGTGGCCTTTGTAGCCAATATCGCTCATCATTCCGATATTGGAGGCATGGTGCCGGGAAGCGTATCGGCCCATTCGGACAATATCTTCCAAGAGGGGCTCCGGATTCCGCTCGGACGAATCTGCCGGGCAGGAACGCTTGTTCAGGAGACATACGATTTTATTATTCTGAACACCCGCACTCCTTATGAACGGGCCGGAGATTTGAATGCCCAGATCGCCGCCAATCTCGCGGGAGCGAAACGAATGGCCGAGGCGGTACAAAAGTATCAACCCGATTACTTTGCGGCTTGTACAAATGCGCTGCTGGATTACGCCGAGCAGCTCATGCGGGCAGGTATCCGCACGCTTCCAAACGGAACGTACACGTTTGAGGATTATTTGGATGATGCGGGCGAAAACTCCGAGACACCGATTCCCATTCGTGTACAGGTCACCATAGACGACGGAACGGCAAAGCTTGATTTTACAGGCTCAAGCTCCCAGGTGCCGGGCCCTTTGAATATGACGTATTCCGGACTTTTGACGACAGCGTTTTATTGCTTTAAGGCAGTGGCCGGACAAACCATCTTTGCGAATCACGGGATTTACCGGGCGCTCCAGGTGACCGCTCCGGAAGGGTCCATTGTGAACTGCAAGCTGCCTGTCCCGGTTGGACAGCGGATTGATACGGCTCAACGGGTAGTTGACGTCATATTGGGCGCTCTGGCTCAGATCGCGCCGGAACGTGTATTAGCCGCATGTAACAGTGTAGTGACCTCGGCAATTTTTTCCGGAATGAATCCGGCTACCGATCAATATTTCGTTTATCTGGAGACCATAGCCGGGGGTTCGGGGGCTCATCACAGGGGGGATGGACTCAGCGGTGTTCAAGTGCACATGACGAATACGTCCAATCTGCCTGTAGAGGCTCTCGAACGTGAATATCCGGTTATGGTGGAACGTTACCAGCTGATCGAGGATTCCGGCGGCGCCGGCAGGTTTCGCGGGGGACTTGGAATTCGGAGGGACTTTCGCATCCTGCATGACGGCTTGAGCTACACGGGCCTTGGTGACCGGCATAAATTTGCTCCATGGGGGCTTTGCGAGGGTAAAGCCGGCAGTCCCGGGCAGTTTATGCTGACAAGAAAGGGCGAGAATACGGAGGTATTGGGCTCGAAGGTGTCGGGCATCACTTTGAATCATGAAGATTTGGTCACCGTCTGTTCACCGGGCGCCGGCGGATACGGGCATCCTTATGAACGGGAGCCTGAGCAGGTTTTAAATGACCTCAGAGAGGGCAAGATTTCCCTGGCAGCCTGCAGAAATGAATATGGTGTCGTCCTGAAGCGAACTGAAGAAGGCTATGAAGTGGACGAAGCTGCAACCGAAGCCGTAAGAACGGCAGTGAGAGCATAACGGGCACATTGCTCAGGATGACCAGATCCGCCTGCACATGTAAGGTTATGGAGTCTTAAAGGTCGGGAACAGAGTATTTTACTTCTGTTCTCGACCTTTTGCCATATAAACCACCGCGGGTTTTAGGCATGCGAAAGAAGGATCTCAGGACAAAAATACAGAAAAATCATAAAAATTTCCCTTTATCTGCAGTCAGGACGGAAATCACTCCGTCGATCAGGGCGCCATGCTCAAAGAACGTATGAATTTACCGTGAAAACCGCTCATCCATACATGGGATAAAATATAACACTTTATTATAATCATCTTAAGATATCAGCAAAAAGAAAACGGTATCAATAACACGAAACTGCCGCTTCACTTCTATTGCAAAAATATTGTGTCATTATAGTTATCTTCAATGCGTGGCAAAAGCGTACTACAGGGAAAGGTGAAGCCTATGGAAAAAGAACTGCTGCGAATCAGTGATTTGACGACCCAGTTTAAAACGGACCAGGGCGTGTTCCCCGCCGTCAGCGAATTGAGCTTAACCGTAGGCAGACGCGAAATTGTGTGTGTCGTCGGTGAAAGCGGCAGCGGCAAAACTGTCGCCTCCCTTTCTGTAATGCAGCTCATTCCGTCATTTGCCAGCATCACCTCAGGTGAGATTTGCTTTGAAGGCAGTGACTTGCTTAAGCAAAACAAGAAAAAGATCAATGAGATCAGGGGCGGAAAAATCGCAATGATTTTTCAGGACCCGATAGTAGCGCTGGACCCGGTATTTACCTGCGGAAGCCAAATCGTCGAGGCGATTCTGATGCATGATCGCCAGCCGCGCAAGCAGGCGCGGGAGAAAGCGCTGGATTTATTGCAGCGGGTAGGCATTGCCCACCCGGAGCGTGTATTTGATTCTTATCCGCACGAGCTGTCGGGCGGAATGTGCCAGCGTATCATGATTGCCATGGCGCTTTCCTGCAACCCGAAGCTGCTTATTGCCGATGAACCGACGACAGCGCTTGATGTCACGGTGCAGGCGCAAATTCTGGAGCTTCTCAAACAGCTCCGGGACGAGATGGATATGAGTATCTTGCTCATCACTCATGATCTTGGCGTGGTGGCTGAAGTCGCGGACAGGGTAGCGGTAATGTATGCAGGCAAAGTTATGGAAGAAGGCGATGTCCGTTCGGTCTTTAAAAACCCCCAGCATCCCTATACCCAGGGCCTGCTTCGATCCATTCCCCATCTGGACCGGAAAGACGGGAAATTGTACAGCATTAGCGGATCAGTGCCCAGCATCGCATCCATGCCGTCCGGCTGCCGATTCCATCCCCGCTGTCCGCTGGCAAACGATCTTTGCCGGCAGCAAGAGCCGGGATTGATCCCTTCAGGCGCCGGAACCAACGTGCGATGCTGGAAAGCAGAAGAACAGTCGAAGGAGGGGACGGTGGGATGACAGATACACTGCTTGAAGTAAGAGGGGTTAAAAAGTACTTTCCGCTTCACAAGTCCCCCTTCTCCAGGAATAAAAGCTTTGTCCAGGCTGTCGACAACGTTAATTTCTCCATCCTGAAAGGGGAGACCTTCGGACTGGTCGGAGAGTCTGGCTGCGGCAAAAGCACATTGTCCCGCGTGATCATGCGTCTGATTGACGCGGATGAAGGGCAAATTCTTTTCGACGGACAGGATTTGCTTTCTCTCAGGGGCAATGCGCTGAGAAGGCAGCGCAAGCAGTTTCAAATGGTCTTTCAAAAACCGTTTGAATCCTTGAATCCGCGCAAGACCGTCGGAGACATCATCGGTGCTCCTCTTCAAATCCATGGTGCCTTGAATCATAGTGACCGGAAGCGTGAAGTGCGGCGGCTGCTGGAGCTCGTAGGGCTTAGTCCGCAATATATCGACAGATATCCGCATGAATTTTCCGGGGGACAGCGGCAACGGATTGGAATAGCCCGGGCGATTGCCATCAATCCCAGGCTGATCGTCTGTGATGAAGCGGTGTCGGCGCTTGACGTGTCCATTCAGTCTCAGATATTGAATTTGCTGCACTCGCTGCAGGAGGAGTTCGGGTTAACCTACCTGTTCATCTCCCACAATCTTTCGGTCGTCAAATACATGAGCGATCGTATTGCGGTCATGTATTTGGGGAAAATCGTCGAAATCGCCAACGCCGAGTCCCTGTACACGGGAGCGAAGCATCCGTATACCCGGGCTTTGCTTTCGTCTATCCCCATCGCCGACCCTGATGCTAAAAAAGAACGTATTGTGCTCGGCGGGGATGTACCCAGCCCGGTCAACCCTCCGTCCGGCTGCAGGTTCTGTACGCGGTGTCCCGAGGCGCTTCCTGTGTGCAGTGAAGTAAGTCCCGATTTTGTATCCATTTCCGCTCAGCATCAGGTGGCCTGCCATTTATATACCGATCAGGCGGTGAACGGAGAGGGGGAAAGTCAGGATGGCTAGGTTTGTCGGCGTGAAGCTGTATACATTGATTTTGCAGGTATGGGTTGTGTCGACACTCGTTTTTATGCTGATTCATCTGATGCCGGGCGACCCCGCGGCACTGGCGCTGGGTACAGAACGGGGGGCTGATGCGCAGGCACTGGCTGAAATGAGGAAGACACTTGGACTGGACCAGCCGCTGCTGCAGCAGTACATAAGCTGGATTTCCAGCTTTGTCCAGCTGGACATGGGTAACTCTCTGTTTGACCAAACCGCGGTAAGCACCTTTATCGCTCAGAGACTGCCCAACACGATTGAGCTTGCGGTGGTCTCCATCATTCTTGCAGTGATCATCGGAGTTCCGCTCGGGATTGCCGCCGCCCTGAAGCGGCAAAGCTTTCTCGATCTGCTGCTCTCTTCCACGGCCGCACTGGGCATTTCGTTCCCTGTGTATGTTCTTGGGGCGTTCCTTATTATATTGTTCAGCTTCCAGCTTCAGCTGCTGCCTGCAGGAGGTTTTACCCCTTTCTCGGAGGACCCGGCGAAGCATATACAACGGCTGGCACTGCCGGCCATCACGCTGGCGCTCGGCCTTGCGGCCTCCATCGCAAGAATGACACGATCCTCCATGCTGGAAACGCTGGGAAAGGATTATGTTCAGACACATCGGGCCAAAGGGCTTTCCGAGTGGTCCGTCGTGTTCAAGCATGCGTTTCGCAACGCGATCATTCCGGTAGTTACAATTATCGGTTTGCAGCTGGGCAATCTGATCGGTGGAACCGTACTGGTCGAATATTTGTTCAACTGGCCGGGAATGAGCACGCTGCTCGTAAATTCCATCGGCAATCGGGATTATCCCTTGATCCAGGGTTGTATCGTTGTGATGGCCACATTTTTCATCGTCGTCAACATGCTGGTCGATATTTTATACGGTCTCATGGACCCTCGTGTACGGTAAGGCATTGAACGAAGCTGGATGGAAGGAGGCAACGATAGATGTTAAAACGGTGTTTGAAAAACAAAACCTTCGTTCTTAGCTTTGCGGTGCTGTTTCCCATTCTGATCATTGCGGCTATCGGACCCTGGATCATTCCCCATGACCCGCTTGAGCTTAATCCCAACCAGGTTCTGAGTCCGTCGTCTGCAGCTTATCCGCTGGGTACCGATGAATTTGGACGGGATATTCTCAGCCGGCTGATTTTGGGTATTCGCCCGTCTCTTGCCGTGGCTCTTGGTTCCACGCTGCTCGCTTTCATGCTTGGTCTTGCATTCGGCATCGTTTCGGGTTATTTTCGGGGTTTCATGGAGAAGCTCGTCATGCGGGGCGTAGATATCCTTTTATGTTTTCCCCCGATTTTGCTTGCTCTGATGGTTGTCGGGATGTGGGGCGCGGGGGTTGCCAATTTGATGGTCATCATCGGTATTGTGTATGCCCCCCATTTTGCCCGTATTGCTTATTCTTCCACCCTGCAGATCAAAAGGCAGGAGTTCGTGGAGAGCGAGCTGTCGCTGGGCGCTTCGCATGCTCGGATTATAACTGGCTGCATATTGCCTAATATTCTTCCTCCACTGATTATTCAGGTCAGCCTGACGATTGCAGCAGCCATTTTGCTGGAGTCCGGGCTCAGCTTTCTCGGGCTGGGTGTCATTCCGCCAGAGCCTTCCTGGGGACAAATGATCGGCCAATCACGTGGTTATATCACCCTGAGTCCGATGTATGCCGTATGGCCGTCCTTGTGTCTTGGCGTGACCATTCTTGCGATCAATCTGATGGGTGACAGCTTGCGGGACATTCTTGACCCGAAATTGAATCGCTCTTGAAAGGAGTAACACGGTCCGGCTTGACCTGCGGATCTGCAATTCATACAACCGGGGAGGAAAACAAACGATGAGTCGATGGATTTCAAAAATGAGCTTTATTGTGGCTATGGTATTTTTGCTAAGCGCCTGTAACTCGGCAGACAGTGGATCGTCGAGCGGAGCGCAGGGAACTGCCGGCGAGCAGACCACGCTAAGATTCGCATTATCCGGTGAGCCGTCAACGATGGACCCGTTAGTCCAGAACGGCACAGTTGGCAGGACTATTAAGCTGGCCATCTATCGCGGATTGCTGAACTACAACAAAGACGGTGAGCTCAGCAATGAATTGGCGGAATCCTATACGATTTCGGATGATCAAAAGAAATATACATTTACTTTGCGGGATGCGAAATTTCATAACGGGGATCCAGTGACTGCCGAGGATGTGAAATATACATTCGAACGCATTGCGAATCCGAAAAATAGTGCAACATTTAAAAATGAGCTTTCCATTATCGACAGCATCGATGCCGTGGACGATAAAACGGTTGTGATGACGTTAAAGGAGCCGAGCGCTTCGTTTGTGCACTACCTGGCGCTGCCGGAGTCCGTCATCGTCAGTAAGAAATGGACGGAGGAAAAGAATGGGGACCTTAACGCAAATCCGATGGGCGCCGGTCCGTTTGAGTTTGTAAAATGGACCAAAGGCCAGGAGCTTGTCGTTAAGCAATTTTCAGGATATTACAAGACCGACAAGGACCCGGTGGACAACATCCGCTTTATCTTTTATCCGGACGAAAATACAAGAGTGAACGCTTTGCGTGCAGGGGATGTAGACTTAATTGATTCCGTTCCCTGGAAGGACTCGGCTTCCCTGGAGCAGGACTCGAATTTGAAGCTGGACAGTGTAAGCGGCCCTTTCATGCAGCTTCAGTTCAATACGCAATTCACGCCGTTCAGCGACCCGCGTGTACGTAAGGCGATCGCATACGCGATCGACCGGAATACCATCATTAATACCGCATTCAACGGTAGAGGCGAGCCGATCTATGGCATGGCCATTCCGGAAGGGTATATGGGGTATAATGAAAAATTCACCAATTATTTCGAGTATAATATCGATAAGGCGAAGGATCTGCTTGCAGAAGCCGGCTACCCGGATGGTTTCAAGGCGCGCTTGCTGGCCACGGCACAATACGCTTACCATCAGCAAACCGCAGTGGCTATCCAATCTGAATTGAAAAAAATCGGTATTGAGGTAGAGCTTGACCTCCCGGACTGGGCGACAAGAATCAAGAAAAATACGGAAGGCAGCTATGATTTCCTCGTGGCCGGTACGGCAGGGGATATTACGGATGCAGACTGGCTCAGCAACTTCTATGCGGGAGGAGCTGTACGTTTGAACAACTCCGCCTATTTTGACGACCCGGAAATCAACAAGCTGCTTGATGAGGGACGGAAAGAGCCGGACGAAAAGAAACGTTCCCAAATTTATGAGCAGCTGATTGAGCGCAGTCTGGATCTGTCTCCATTTGTGTATCTATCCTGGCGGGAGCAGAGTTATGCCATGAAGGCCAATGTTGAGGGCTTTAAAAACCTTCCCGGTTTTCTTACCTTCCAATCCGGTGTTTCGTTAGAAGATGTGACGGTTCGTTAAATCATATATGCATCCCCCAGATGACACGTCTGGGGGATGCTGTATAATAACAGGTAACGCTTAATAAAATCTGCAGACAACACCAGGTGGCTTCCATGATGAGGATCAAACAACTCGCACACCTCTTGTTCAGCCAGCTTCAAATCAGAATTATCGTTTCGATCGTTCTCTTCCTGTTTCTTGCCGTCTCCATTTCCTTGCATGTAAGCTTTAAACAAACAGAGTCTCATTTTCTTGAAGAAACCTCCGGTCTGCTGAACAGCAATCTCGAACTGATGGGAAACCGTATTGAAGGAATCAATCTCGATATGATGAAGCTTTCCAATCTGTTAAACTCGGACGATGTCATTCTGGATGCCCTGACCGGGTTCAGTCAGGGAGAAGACTTTAGCCCCTTTCAGCGCATTAAAAGCGAAAGAGAGCTAACCTCAGCTGATTACACTCGTATTTCTAAAATTGAAAACCATATTTTTTCTGTTAAAAACAGCGCCCTTTTTAATTATGACGCGTTTATAGCCGTCATCAGTGCTGATGGGTTGATTGGTTCCGTAAAAGGCAATATTGGTCAATTGGAGCCTGAGTTCAAGATGGGCTTCGCAGATTGTGTGCGGTCAGAGGGCTGGTTTCGTGAACTGGCCGGACAGGAAAAGAATATAACCTGGGTCGTGCCGTTTGCCAATTGCCACAAAGCTTCAGACAGCGACGGACAATACATATCGCTGGCCCGAGCCGTCAAGAGCAGCTATACCGGCGAACTGCTCGGCATGATTCTCATCCAGGTTGATCTGGATACTTTGAAACCCCTGTTTCAGGCACGGACCGGAGCGACCTATTTTGTGCTCAATGAAACCAATGATGTGTTTATGGTGTATGGCGACGGCGAGCTGCAGGATATTTCGGCTATGAAAGACCGGCTCCGGTTATATGGAACCCGCAAGGGCTCTTTTGTCGGCATCATGAACGATGAGCGGTACGTTATGAATTATTATATTTTGAATGATCTCCATTGGACGATTGTTTCCGCCTCACCTTATAAAGAAGTCATGAGAAATACGACAGCGATCAAACACGAAGTGCTGACGATCAATTATGTCGCATTCGGATTGTTCTTATTGTTCAGCGTGGCACTGATTGTCTATATTACCAATCCGCTCAAGCGGCTTATTCATCAGCTTAAAAAGAAAAAGATCGGTATTTACAGCTTAGGAACACAAGAGATGACGTATTCCAATGATGTGCATGGCATCGTTAAAAGCTTCGATCATTTGTTCGAACGGGTAGAAGAACTGGTGGAAAAAGTGATTTTGGAACAAAAACGGGAGCAGGAGCTGAAGTATGAAGCATTAAAAGCGCAAATCAATCCCCATTTTCTGTTTAATACGTTAAACGGAATCAAGTGGACTGCCATGATGAACGGTGCGGATACGGCTGCGGAAATGATTGCCGACCTGGGACGATTGCTTGAAGTGAGCATGAACAAAGGGGATGAGCATATCCTCCTGAAGGAGGAAATGGAGCTTGTACAGGCATACATGAATATCCAGAATGCCCGGTTTAACGAAAGTATCGAGCTTCATGTCCGCCTTCCCGCTGAACTTGAGCATGCCCTGATTACCAAGCTTTTGCTGCAGCCGCTCGTAGAGAATTCCATGCTGCACGGATTTCGAGGCAACAAGGCTGGGGGAAGGATTGAAATCGATACGTGCCGGTTAAATGGAGACATCCTGATTCGTATACAAGATAACGGAGAGGGAATCCCTTCTGAGCGGCTGAAGACACTTCTTGCAGCACCTTCACCGGCCGGAGCAGGTCATATTGACAAATTTAATGGAATTGGTCTATCCAATATACACAATCGACTGCAGCTTAAATACGGTGAAGGTTACGGTTTAACGATAACGTCCATTCCGGGAGAAGGCACATGTGTCTCCGTATTGTTTCCTGCACAAATAAGAGGATGAAGAAACGACAGAACGGAGGTCTTCCCTTATGCTGAAAGTAATGGTCGTCGATGACGAAGCATTGGTCAGAATTGGTATTAAGTCATGTATCGATTGGGAGAAGCAGCAATTCGATTTTGTCGGTGAAGCGGAAGACGGTCTGCAGGCACTTGCACTGATGGAGCGCAGCCATCCCGATATTGTGATGACAGACATTATGATGCCGAATATGGACGGGTTGCAGCTCATTGAAACGATCAACCGCAGATACCCCCGTATAAAGGTGATTGTCCTCAGCTGCCTGAACGATATGGACACCGTCAAAAAGGCGATCAAGCTGGGAGCGGAGGATTACATTCTAAAGCTGTCCATGAAACCGCAAAATTTGCTGGAGGTATTGCTCAGGACCAAGGCGGTCATCGAGGAAGAGACGAGGCGGAAAGAGGAAAAGGTAAACCTGGAAACGGTGTTTCATTCCAACAGGCAGATGATCAAAAATGGCCTGTATGCCAAATGGATCGAAGGTTCATTATCCCATCAAGCCTTCTTGAAAGAATACTCGTTAATCGACGTGCAGCCGGATTTCCCTCCATACCTTGTCGTCTGCTGCACGATCGACGATTGGCAGAACGCTCCGCTTCAGAGCAGAATCAGAGACAGGCATCTGCTGTCCTCATCATTTGTAAACATTTGTATGGAAAGCCTGAAAGACTTTACCGGCGGAGAAGTGGCGGAACTGGAAGAAGGAGCGTATTTGATCCTGCTGCAATCCCCTTACCCTGATAGGGTGCCTGATCAACTGACCCGCTTTTTTCACAAGATGAATCTATCGCTGAAGCGTTATTTAAATATTTCTGTATCGTTTGCCGTCTCCGGTCTGACCACTTCGCTGGACAAGGTTCCCGTATTGTATGCCCAAGCCAGGGATTCAGCGGAATACCGGTTTTATAAAGGAAAGGAATCCATCATTTTTGCTGACTCGCTGACCACGTTCAAAGACAGAGATATTATTATGCCGGCGGATGAGGAAAAGCTGCTCACCGAGTATATTTACTCGCACGACAGGGAAGGGGTGACCCGAATATTAAATCAGTTGTTCCAAACTCTTGCCGCCAGTGCGTCGCATCATCCCATCCGTGTCAAAACAGCTCTTCTGAATATCCTGTACAGCTTTCAGAAGGTTCTGGCGCCTTATGAGGAACAGTTGCCTCCCGCTTTTGGCGCAGCCAATTTAAAATTCACGCAGCTCATTCTGAATGCCGACACATTGGCCAATCTTCAAGAGCTGACCCTGGAGTATGTCGAGCATTATTTCAGGTCCTTGCCTGCCGCAAGCGGATTACAGACCCGTCCCGAAATCAAAAATATTAAACGTTATGTGCACGAACATATCGAGCAGGCGATTTCACTGGAGGATGCGGCAAAATACGCGAATATGAGCAGAAGTTATTTTTCCTATATTTTCAAATCCGAAGTGGGGGAAAGCTTTACCAATTTCGTTAACCGGACGAAAATGGAGAAAGCCCGGGAGCTGATCGCAATGAATAATCTGAAGGTGTATGAGGCGGCCGAACGGGTCGGTATCAAGGATGAGGCTTATTTCAGCAAGGTATTTAAAAAATATATCGGTGTAAGCCCGGGAAAGGTAAAGAAAACCTTCATCTAAGATAAATCTGCAGCCTTCCGCGCATAATTTTGCGGTCGAGGCGTTTGAGCAGCTGGTCAACTTGGCAAGGAAGGGCAGCCCGGTGCTGTGGAACGGGAGGTGGCGAACATCCGGAAGACGATATCCGGACAGCCGTAAAGTTTATTCAGAGCCACAGCGACTGTTAACGGCGATATGTACAAAAAAAGAGATCTATAGAGCCTTTCTAAGCTCCTATAGATCTCTTTTAATGAAAAATATATTTATATCAGGGCATCCGGGCCTCTTCCAATTTCACACTTCATCCCAGATGCGGCGCACGTTGTCGAAGCCTATTTTCGCGCCTGTGCGGCAGTCCTCCATGCCCTCGAATTCCAGGGAGAAATAGCCATCATAACCAGACTGCTTGATCACACGCAGCACTTCGTGCAGGTTGATGTCGCCGTGACCGGCGATGGCGCCGCGCAGGTAGTTGCCGCTGGTCGTGCGGAACCAGCCTTCACCGGGGTTGCGGTAAGACGGCCGCAGATAGAAGTCCTTGATATGCACAATGGACGCATAAGGCAGGTTGTTTTTGACCGCCGCAACCGGATCTTCGTCCGCGCACATGAAATTGCCGATGTCGAGCGTCGTTTTATAGTTGGGTTCATTTACGGCTTTTACCAGAGTTTGAACACGGTCGCTGTTCTGAATAAAATACCCGTGGTTCTCAACGCTGGTGGTAATGCCGAACTGTTTGGCATAACGGGCAACCCGGCGGCAGGCCTCGGCCAGCCGCTCCAGCTGCGCGTTGAAATGGCCGATGGAAACGTCGGATGATGATGCGACATCATGCCGCATCAGCTTGACGCCGAGACGGGCGGCAATATCCACTTCCTGTTTGACCCGCTCGATTTCCGCCTCGTAAAGGGCATCGTCGTCCGTAAGAAAGTTGGCTCCGATGGCGTAATTGGAGATGTCCAGCCCTCTTGCCTTGGCTTTTTCAACAATAACATCAATGAGTCCGGGATCTTCGGTCAGGTTGTAGCCGAGCGGTACGATTTCAACATGGGAGCCGCCGATGTCCGCCGTAAAATCAATGACATCGGCAACGCTCATCTCTCCGCTTTTCAACGCGCCATACAGGCTGTAAGTGCTCAGTCCAAGCTTCATAGATAAATTTCCTTTCCTTGGGCAGCGGATTCATAAACGGCATTCAGGATTTTCATGATTTCAACGCCATCTTCGACAGGGCTGATCGGCTGCTTGCCTGTCAATATACAATCGACAAAATGGTCGATTTCATTCTGGAACGCTTTTTCAAACTGAAAGCCGGAGCTGTCGATCTGCGGGTGAACATTCAGGATGGTGTTGTGCTTCTCCGTGGTCATTATGACTTCCGGATCGATTTCGAAGCCGCCCTTGTCTCCGTACAGCTTGACGGTGCTTTCATTTTTGCTGGCATGAAGGGTGAAGCTGACCTCAATCATGAGCGAGGCTCCGTTCTCAAAGCGGATGAGGGCATTCGCCAGATCTTCCACATCATTTTTCTTCGCATCATAGTCGGCCGCCTGATACCAGGACAGATTCTGGATATGAGCGCGGTTACCCAGTTTGCGGTATGTATTACCCGAAACGGATTTGACCTTTGGGCGGCCCATCATGTACCAGCACAAATCGATAACATGCACACCGATGTCGATCAGCGGCCCGCCGCCGGAGCGCTCGATATCGCTGAACCAGCCTCCCGGATTGCCGAGACGGCGGATGATGGAAGCCTTGGCATAATAAATATCGCCGAATTCACCCGCATCCGCGAAGGCGCGCAGCATTTGGGCATTCGGGTCATAGCGGCGCACAAAGCCGACCTGAAGGAGCTTGCCGGAGGCTTCGACGGCTTCCTGGATTTTGGCTGCTTCCGCGGTCGTACGGCATAGCGGCTTCTCCACGAGCACATGCTTGCCTGCGTTCAGCGCGGCAATGCTGATTTCCGCGTGTGTATTATTCCAGGTACAGATGCTTACACCATCAATTTGCTCATCCGCCAGCAGCTCGCGGTAATCGGTATATACTTTTTCAGCACCGTAGGCGGCAGCGGCTGTCTTGGCCCGTTCCTCATTCAGATCGCAGACCGCGTAGATTCTTGCCTGCTCATTTTTGCTGTATGGCTTAAGATGGTATTCGGAAATGCTGCCGAGGCCGATGACGCCGATATTGACGGTTTTCATGCCTTGTTGCCCCTTTCATAATAGGTCTATAATCTATTGTAAGGATGCAGTGAAGCTTAAATCCATGCAGCACCTTGCTGTTTGTTTGCAATAATGTGCGGTCACTGAGGAGGAATGTACATGAAAAGACCTGCCGATTTGCGCGAGCCGATGGATATGCCGGACCGTTATTTTCCCATCAAGCTCCATACCTGCAAGGCGGGCGGGGAGGGCAGCACATTGTTTCCCCATCACTGGCATGAGCATATGGAGCTGCTCTATTTCGTGTCTGGTAAAGCGGTGATTGAATGCAACTCCATGTCTTACGAGGTGAGCGGCGGCGACCTGATCGTGCTGAACAGCAATGATCTGCACCACGGAATTTGCAGGTCCGAGCAGCTGCGCTATTATTGCCTGATCATGGATATCTCTTTGCTGCAAAGCCAGTCACCGGATGCGATTGAAACGAAATTCATCGTGCCGATCCTGCAGAACCGAGTGCTGTTTCAGCATCATATCCGCAATGATGAAAGTTTGCATGCGTGTATGGATTCCATCGTTGAGGAATTCAAATCGAAAGAGTCTGGTTATGAGCTGTCGATCAAATCCTCCATGTACCGCCTGCTCACCATTTTATTCCGAAATTATGTGACCGCAGCGCCGCCGCTGCCTTACGAGACGAACAGGAGAAAAAACCTGGAGCGCTTTACACCTATTTTTGAATATATCTCGGGGCATCTCGGAGAGGAACTGTCGGTGCATGAACTGGCCCGCATGGCCGGCCTCAGCCGTTTTCATTTCAGCAGGCTATTCAGCGAGCTGACCGGGCGCACGGTGTCCGAGTACATTAACCAGCTGCGTATCAACAAGTCCGAATATTTGCTGATCCATACGGATATGACGATCTCCGAAATCGCCTGGACCACCGGATATAACGACATCTCTTATTTCAGCCGCACCTTCAAAAAATATAAATCGGTATCCCCCTCCGAACTGAGAGCGGCATCCGCTGAAGTCAGCAGTGCGGAGGAAGAACACCGGATGGCCTAGAAGCCCGGACTATCCCGAACTATCTCTATCTATACCCAGCCTTTTTCCATAGCCTGATAAATCAGCATCGCGAACAGGCTGTTGGACCAGGCAAACCATTCGCGCGAAAAATCGGCAGGATCGTCCGGATGAAAGCCTTCGTGCATGAAGCCTGTATCCGCGTCCGTGTTCACCAGCATATCAATCAGCTCTCGAACCTCCTGCTCGTTATCGGCTGTTAATGCCTGCATGGACAGCGCCATATGCCATACATAACCGCCAGGAGTATGCGGACTGCCGATGCCCTTGGCATATTTTCCTTCAAAGTAAAAAGGATTGTCCTTGCTCAGGGCAAAGCGGCGGGTGTTGCGGTAGATAGGATCATCGGTCCCGGCATAGCCGAAATAGGGGACGGAGAGCAGCCCCGGAGTGCCTGCGTCGTCCATCAGGCAGTAATTGCCAAATCCGTCGGTCTCATAGGCATAGATGGTTCCGTAGCGTGGATGGTCCACGGTGCCGTAAGTACGGATGCCAAAGTCAATTTCACTGCGCAGCTTGTCGGCTTTGCTCGCCAGCCCCGCGTCTTTGAATACCGTTTCCGCGATTTCGCGGATATGACCGAGAATGACAACAGCAAACATGTTGGACGGGATGTTATAGCCGAACAGGCAGGCATCGTCGCTCGGACGGAAGCCGGACCAGGTCATTCCCGTGTAATTGACAGGCATGCCAAGGCCGTCGTTTTGCAGCGTTTCGGTCTCCTTGAAGCCTGGACGCATGAACCTGTACGGTGATTTTTCCATATGCCGCTGTTCGGTGATCATCACGTCGACGATCGAAGAGAAGGCTTGATAACAGGCAGTATCAAAAATGTCCGTTCTGTCTGTAGCCTTCCAATACATATGAGCAAGCTGAACGGGAAAACAGAGCGAATCCAGCTCATATTTGCGTTCCCACATCCAGGGTGTCATCCCGGATTGGTCCCCGTCGTTATAATGCCTGCCGTTTGCTTCTTCATTGAACGCGTTGGTGTACGGGTCGATATTGATGTAAAACATCTGGCGGCGGATCAATCCCTCCAAAATACGCTGGAGTTCAGGGTCGCCTTTGGCGAACGGAATATAATGCCGTACTTGTTCCACGGAATCGCGCAGCCACATGGCGGGAATGTCGCCGGTAAATACGAAGGTGGTGCCGTCATCCAGCAGCTTGGTCGTAGTCTGCAGCGTATTGGGAAAGCAGTTGGTGAATAGGCGGAGCAGCTTGGGCCGGCGGGCCAGCCGCTGCTCCGCATCATTTAGTACCTGAACGATCGATGCGGGCAGGTTCATTCTATTAGGCCTCCTGAACATATGTTATGGGGTGCGTATATCAATCTCGAACGTCTTGATCTCGTAAGGCTCCAGCACACATTGAATCTCGCTCTCCAGCCGCACGGCTTCATCCGTCTGTTCCATCAGATTGCATTCTCTCCAGCCAACAATCTGCAGGTCGCTTGTGATGGTCAACGGCTGCCGGCTGCCGGAGTAGTCGTGGACCCGCAAGATTACCTTGTCGCTGTCCTCGGCCTTTTTCACGGCAGTAACCATAGCCGTGTCTGTGGAGAGGCGGAACATCGCCAGTGACGAAGCCTGCGCGGCTCCCTCGCTGCTGTGCAGCGGGGAGTTCAGCGCCCAGGCGCTTTGCACGGTATTGCCCTGCAGCCAGTCACCGTTATGAGGAAGCAGGGAATAAGTGAAGCAGTGATGTCCCTGGTCGGCTTCGATGTCCGGCGAGGTGGCGCATTTAATCAGGGACAGGCGCAGCACATTGTCCTTGATGTCATAGCCGTACTTGCAATCGTTCATCAGGCTGACGCCATATCCTCGGTCGGATAAATCCGCCCACTGGTGACCGACGGACTCGAAGCGCGCGCTGTCCCAGCTCGTATTCCAGTGGGTCGGCCGCTTGACGTTGCCGTACTGGATATCATAGGTCGCCTCAGTCGACCGGATATAAACAGGGAAGGCCACCTTCAGCAGTTGATGTCGTTCATGCCAATCCGCTTCTGTCGCAAAATCAATGCGCCGGTCGTTGGCATACAGGATCATATCCTGCGTGATAACCGAGCCGCCGTACTTCCATTCGAAGCGGATGGCCGTTCGCAGCATACCGTTCTCCACCACTTCCATATGGCTCAGCTCCGTGATTTCCCGCATTTTTTCCTGATAAAAAATATCGATATCCCATGCATCAAAATTGAGCGGTTTATCCTCAAACAGCTGCAGCACATTGCCGCGCCCGCCCTGTGCCAGCACCTCTCTTTGCTGCTCCTTGTCGTACAGGCGGGTCAACTGCCCGTGTTTGTTCCATTCCAGCTCGTAATACGGGGTCGACAGCCCATTCTCCCGGAACAGGAATGGCGTTTCCACGCTTACTGTCGGCAGTGCTTTTTCTCCTGCTCCCGTTTCCAGCACAATCGTTGCGTAACCGAGCGAAGGGAGATCTTCCACCTGAACCGTCCAGACTCCGTTATTCCACTGCGCGTTCAGCGTTCGGCCGTCCACGGTATGCCATACTCCCGAACCGCCGCTGTCCGGAAGGGAAATATCGACCAGATCTGTGCGCTGCCATGGAGAGGAGTTCCAGATCACGAAGGACCTGATCCCCGCCGGGTCTGACTTCCCCCCAGGATCGCCTGATTCCGCGGCTGGAGCGATGCTTTGCTCAGCTTGCACCCGGACCGACCGGCCGATCTCTTCTGCTTCGGCGTATTCCAGAGTGCTGTCCTCATACACTTCCCGGATGGAGGATCCGGGGATAATATCGTGGAACTGGTTGCGTAAAATGATCTTCCAGCCGTCCGTCAGCTTTTTCCCCTCGTACAGCGCCCAATCACCGCCCAGCACGCTCTGCCAGGCGTTCAGCCATTCGGCCTCCCGGTACAGCAGCTCCAGCTTGCGGTTCATGCGCTTGTTGTAGGCCTGGCTCGTATACGTGCCGCGGTGGTATTCAAGGTACAGTTCCCCGTCCCAGGTGTGCACGTAGCTGTCCGTGTTTTCCACAGTCTCCTGCAGCCGCCGGAAATACTCATCCGCTCGGCCGGTCTTCACCTTGGGCAGTCCAGGAAGTCGGTCGATCCTGCGCCGCATTTCCAGCATCTCGCGGTTGACACCGCCGCCGCCGTCTCCGTAGCCGTACGACAGCAGCAGCTCCTGATTCAGCTCCTTGTCCCGATACGCTCCCCAGCTTCCTTTGACCGTCTTTGGCTCCACATGCCCGTTATACGTATAGAACGTGGAGGAGGCCACAGACCACGGCTCAATCGTGGTAATGAAATGGGTCAGCACCTCCGAGCCGTCAATCCCCCGCCACTTGAACGTGTCATGCGGCATCCGGTTGTACTGGTTCCAGCTGATTTTGGTGGTCATAAATGTATGGATTCCGGACTTGCGCAAAATTTGTGGCAGCGACCAGCTGTACCCGAATACGTCAGGCAGCCACAGGTACTCGCAGTCCGCTCCGAATTCTTCCTTGAAAAATCTTGTACCCACCAGCAGCTGGCGGGTGAGCGATTCGCCTGACGTCAGATTGCAGTCCGCCTCCAGCCACATGCCGCCGCCCGCTTCCCAGCGCCCTTCCTTGACCCGTCTTTGAATCTGCTCATAAATTCCGGGAAAGTCCTGTTTGATGTATTCATAAAGCTGCGGCTGGGTTTGCAGAAAAATATATTCCGGGAACAGCTCCATCAGGCGCATCACTGTGGAGAAGGAGCGGGCGCTTTTCTCGCGTGTATGCTTCAGCCGCCACAGCCAGGCAACGTCAATATGGGTATGGCCGACACAGGTAATGGTGACGAGCGTGTTTTTGTCCATTTTATCGATCCGCTCGGACAGATCATCGCGGGCCGCAGTCACGCTTTCATAAAAAGCGTCCGAGCCTGGCTCGCTCCAGTCGATCAAGCGGAAGGCCTGATCCAGCGTTTTCTGCAGCAGCGCACGTTCGGCATCCTGCTCGTCCAGCACCTGAATGGTCTGATAGATCGTCAACCCGGTGTAATACAGATCGTCTGCCGCTTCATCCAGCCAGCAGATTTCCGCCAGCTTGATTTCATGCTTCTGCTCTCTGGGCTTGCCGCCGCCTTCCAGGCCCGACCACAGCCGGAACAGCAGCCGCTGGCTGCTGCCTGCCACGTCTTCTCCCGCAAAAAACACTTCCTTATGATTGGAATCGACGCCCTGATGAGGCTGGCCGTCAAGATACAGCAGCGACTCGAACCCTGAATTGGTGCCCCCGCCGGTTTTGCCGAAATCAAAACGCCCGAGCACTCTTTTTCCCGCCCATTCGGCTGGGAACTCTGCATCCATGGAGAGCCACAAATAACGGTCGCGGCCCGTCCAGGTGTCCCCATGGCGCATATGTCCCCACTCTCTGCCAACCTCCGGCAGGTCGGGATTGACTCTGGAGCCTTCATCTTCAAGTATTCGCAGCTCTTTGAACGGAATCCGGTCACGGTATCGGTATTCATCCAGCTCTCTCAGGCGTGCGTACAATTTTTTCTCAGTCAGAAACATGTTCCATATACCTCCTCAAGGCTTGCATCCGGGCTGAATTTTGAAATAGCTGTATCTGAACTCGTTAGAAAGAATCACACAACCTGATCGATTATGCAATGTGTCAGATGTGAATTGACATTGAGATAACAAATTTCACATATAGCAAACATGTATAAACGCTTTCAAAAAGGAGTTGCATGGATTTATAAAACCTTGTTGTATAAAGGATGGCAGCTATTTTGCCGCGTTGTGCAGATTCTACATATTTACCTTATAAAATTTGCGGCCTACAATTTCAACAGTAAGTCTTGACGGAGCCCGGATTTGCGCCAGAGGCTGCGAACTATAGAACCACAGTCTGAACATTGAAAAGAGGGAATGATGCTATGAAGAGAAAAGAGGAAGGAGCTCTCCCATTGGAGTCGGCAGTAGAGCAAGGAACCGTTCTTTCCTCCAGAGAGACGGGCAGGACCCTTTGGAGCCGGATTCTGAAAAATTGGGAATTGTATCTGTTTATCACTCCGGCTGTGCTGTATTTTTTCATTTTTCACTACATCCCGATGTACGGTGTCCAGATCGCCTTTAAAAATTTTATTCCCACAAAGGGGATCACCGGCAGTCCGTGGGTAGGCTTTGATCATTTTGAACGCTTTTTTAATTCCTATTATTTTTGGGACCTGCTGTGGAACACCTTCAGCCTCAGCTTGTACGAGCTGGCGGTAGGCTTCCCGCTTCCGATCATCCTGGCGCTGGCGTTCAATGAAATCCGGAATGGCTTCTTCAAGCGGTCGGTACAGACGATCACCTATGCCCCGCACTTTATTTCCGTTGTCGTTATGGCCGGTATGATTATTACCTTTTTATCCCCGTCCAGCGGCATGATTGTGCGGATTGTGGAATTTCTGGGCTTCGAGGCGCCTAATCTCCTGACTGATCCCGCCTGGTTCAAGACCGTGTATGTGCTTTCCGGTGTCTGGCAGAGCGCGGGCTGGGGGACGATTATTTATTTGGCGGCGCTGTCCGGCGTTGATCCACAGCTGCATGAAGCCGCTATCGTCGACGGTGCCAGCCGTTTCAAGCGCATGCTGCACATCAATATTCCGACCATTTTGCCGACGATCACCATTCTGCTGATTCTCAATATGGGCAATATTTTGGGCGTCGGTTTTGAAAAAATCCTGCTGCTGCAAAATCCGCTCAATATGAGCTCCTCGGACGTGATTTCCACCTTCGTGTACCGCTCGGGTCTGGTGGATGCCCAGTACAGCTTCTCCACGGCTGTCGGATTGTTCAATTCCGTTGTAAATGCCTTGTTGCTGATTACCGTCAACCAAATCGCACGCCGTACGAGCGAGAACAGCTTATGGTAAGGGGGGATAGCTGATGATCACATCTGTTAAAGAGACGCGCTCCGACCGGTTATTTATCATTTTGAACTATATCTACTTGTCCATTGCCATGATCATAGTGCTGTACCCGGTGCTCTATATCCTGAGCGCCTCGGTCAGCGAACCGCGATACGTCAATTCGGGGGAAATGTGGCTGTTTCCCAAGGGATGGAATTTGGACGGGTACACGCGGGTTTTTGAAAACGCGAAAATATGGAACGGCTATGCCAATACGATCCTGTACACGGTGCTTGGCACGCTGCTGAACCTGGCTGTAACACTGCCGGCCGCATACGCCTTGAGCCGGAAGGATCTTGTCGGCCGTAATTTTTTTATGGGCATGATGCTCGTGACGATGTTCTTCAGCGGCGGCATAGTGCCGGCCTACCTGCTGATCAAAAGCCTCGGCCTCATGAATTCGATGGGTGCACTGATCCTGCCGGTGGCCGCTTCCGTCTGGAATATCATCGTCGCCAGAACCTTTTTCCAATCGACGATTCCCCATGAGCTGCAGGAAGCCGCACAGATGGACGGCTGCACCAATTTCAGACTGTTCGTGCGCATCATTCTGCCGCTCTCCGGTCCCATTATCGCCGTGATGGCCCTGTTTTACGGAGTGAGCCATTGGAACAGTTATTTCTCGGCACTCATTTATTTGACGGATGAAAGCAAATATCCGCTGCAGCTCATTTTGCGCCAGATTCTCGTCCTGCAGGAAATGACGGCCGAGACGACGGGTGTCGCCATCAGCGGGGACATGGCGATTGCGATGAACAACAAGGCGGATATGGCTTCTCTGGTAAAATACGCCGCCATCATCGTTTCCACGCTGCCTGTTATCGTCATTTATCCATTCCTGCAGCGTTACTTCGTACAGGGGGTGATGATTGGGTCCGTGAAAGGGTGAGATAACGAAATAACGAAATGACGAAAAAACGAAATGACGAAAAAACGAAATGACGACGCGGTTGCCCACTGAATCGCCGGGTGCAGATTCCACTTCCGATCGCTGTTGTCCCCGGATTTTATTGAATTGAATTTTAAGTGGTGAAAATCCGGGGACAAAGGCGAGCGCTTCGCTTCTCCAGTGGAATTCTGCTCCCTCTGTACGTGGGGAAAGCACTTTCTTGGGCATTTGCTTCGAAGCGGTTATTTCGTTCTCTCTGGGGGATGGTAATGCTCCCTCGAGTGCTTACGCCTCTCGGGGATATTGATTTTTACTTCGTCTCAATAGAAATCTTTTCGCTTTTGAGAGTAGTGTTATTCCTGAGTATTGCTCCGAAGTATGTCGCAGATTCCAGGGGGAATCCAAGTTTCAACGCCAGGAAAACACCGGGAAAGGGATGAAAATATGATTACTTTCAGAAAAAGCCTCAGCCTGCTGCTTTCGGCAGGTCTTAGTGTATCGCTGCTGGCGGGCTGCGGCTCCCCGGACTCAGGAACGGCGGAAGGGCCGTCCACTACTGTAGAAATCGTCAATAAAGAAGGTTTTCCGATTGTTAGTGAACCGTTGACCCTTACGATGATGGCGCCGGATGTCGGCATTCAGAACTGGCAGGACATGAAGGTGATGCAGGAGATGGAGAAGCTGACCGGCATTCAACTGAAGTTTGCCAACGCTCCGCTGGACAGCTTTGAAACAAAGAAAAACCTGGTGTTCGCCAGCGGGGAGTATCCGGACATACTGTATGCGGCCAGCCTGACGCAGGCCGAGGAGATCACCTACGGCAGCCAGGGCATTCTGGTGCCCCTGGAGGAGCTGCTTCCGGAATATGCGCCCAATGTGCAAAAAATTCTCGACGAGCACCCGGATATCCGCAAATCGATCATCGCTCCCGACGGTCATATCTATTCCTTGCCCCGCATTGACTTGAACGCAGTCTGGTACCGGGGTCCGCTGTGGTACAACGGGGAATTTCTGAAAGCGCTTAGCGTGGAGAAGCTGCCGGAGACGACGGAAGAGCTGTATACTTACCTGAAACGGGTGAAAGAAGAAGACCCGAACGGCAATGGCAAGGCGGATGAAATCCCGCTGGAGTCCGTCAAGATCAAGGACATCCGCGTCTGGATGCTCGGCGCCTTCGGCATTTACGATGAAGAACTGTATGTGGACGATGAGGAGCAGGTCCATTTTACCCCGATGGATGACTCGTACCTGGAGTATTTGAAGTATATGAACAGGCTGTGGAGCGAGGACTTGCTGGATCACGAAGCCTTCTCGCAGACGGATGAGCAGAAGAAGGCGAAGGGCCGCAGCAACCTGCTTGCTCTGTTCCCTGACTGGCATGCCTACTTCACGCTTGGCGGAGAGCAGAGCACCGAAGACCCCATGTTCATCCCGGTAAAAAGCGATTCCGTCGCTGCGGCCGCCATTGCCAAGCATAGAGGCATTTCCACAGGGCAATTCGCCATTACCAGTTCCAATCCGGCGCCTGAAGCTTCCCTGCGCTGGATCGACTACATTTACACGTATGAGGGAGCGTTGCTATTCGATAAAGGTCCGGAGGGCATTCTCTGGAAGTATACGGATAAAGATACCTTGGCCAAGGAATGGCTTCCGGTTCCCGGCGGAGGTGACCGCGAAGAGTACCGCGCGACGCTGACCCCTAATTACGGCATCGCCTCGCCAATGATGGTGAACGATGATGTGGTGAAAGGGCTCAAGAGCGATTTTGATGATTGGGTTGACAAGGAGACGAAGGAAAAGCTGGTGGACCGCGGCGCGCGTGTTCCGTTCCCGGCGATCTTCCTGACGCAGGAGGAGCAGGCGGAGGTATCGGGCCTGCTGTCGGATCTGCGCACTTATGTGGAGCAGATGGAAGCCAGGTTTATTACAGGCCAGGAGCCGCTGGGTAACTGGAACAACTACATTGAAACGCTGGAGAAAATGGGCGGCAGCCGTGTCCGTGAGGTGTATCAGGGGGCGTATGATCGGTGGAAACAGAGCTGAGAGAACGAAATAACGAAATGATGAAAAGACGAAAAGACGAAAGAACTAAAGAACTAAAGAACTAAAGAACTAAAGAACTAAAGAACTAAAGAACTAAAGAACGGTGCTGTTGCCCACAGAATCGCCGGGTGCAGATTCCACTTCCGATCGCTGTTGTCCCCGGATTTTATTGAATTGAATTTTAAGTGGTGAAAATCCGGGGACAAAGGCGAGCGCTCCGCTTCTCCAGTGGAATTCAGCTCCCTCTGTACGTGGGGAAAGAACTTTCTTGGGCGCTTTCTTCGAAGTGGGTTATTTCGTTCTCTCAGGGGGGAGGGTAAGGTACCCTCGAGTGCTTGCGCCTCTCGGGGGGAATGGTACAGCTTCGCTTCACTGGGATTCTGCTCGCTTTTTAGTGGAAAAGGCATTCTTGTGAGTGCGTTCTTTGAAGCCGGTAATTTCGTTCTTTCAAGGAGAGGGTAAAGCAACCTCGATTGCTACGCTCTCGGGAAATGAACAAGATTTTACTGCCATCTTAGTCATCTATGAAAGGAATGAACTCATGATTACATTCAAAAAAAGCCTCAGCCTGCTGCTGGCGGCGGGCCTTAGTGTATCGCTGCTGGCGGGCTGCGGATCATCGGACTCAGGGGCGGCGGAAGGGCCGTCCGCTAAGGCGGAAATCGTTAATAAAGAAGGCTTTCCCATTGTAAGCGAACCATTGACGCTTACGATGATGGGGCCGGATGTCGGCATTCAGAACTGGGCGGACATGCCGGTCATTCAGGAAATGGAGAAGCTTAGCGGAATCCATCTTGAATTTATGAACGCTCCGAAGGAAAGCTTCGAGACCAAGAAGAACCTGGTCTTCGCCAGCGGGGAATATCCGGACATGTTCTACGCAGCGGGCCTGACGCCGGCCGAAGAACTGACTTATGGCAGCCAGGGCGTTTTGATTCCGCTTGAAAATCTGATTGATGGGTACGCGCCGAATTTCAAAAAAATTCTGGATGAAAATCCGGAAATCCGCAAATCGATTACGGCGCCGGACGGGCATATTTATTCCCTGCCGCGCATTGAGTTCAACCAGCCCTGGTACAAGAATCCTATGTGGTATAACGGTGATTATTTAAAGGCATTGGGGGTTACCAAGCTTCCTGAAACGACAGATGAGTTGTATGAATATCTGAAACGCGTCAAGGAAGAGGATCCGAACGGCAACGGACAGCAGGATGAAATCCCGCTCACCTCCGTAAAGCTGAAGGACATCCGCACTTGGCTTCTAGGCGCATTTGGCATTTACGAAGAGAAAATTTATGTAGATGACCAGGACAAGGTGCATTATACACCGGTTGAAGCTGGTTATAAGGAGTACCTTACTTACCTGAACCGGCTTTGGAATGAGGATTTGCTGGACCATGATACCTTCTCTCAAACGGATGAGCAGAAAAAAGCCAAGGGCAAGAACGGGCAGCTGGGCCTGTTCACGGACTGGCATGCCTACTTTGTGATGGGCGGTGAGCCGAGTACGGATGACCCGATGTTCAGTCCGGTGAAAAGCGATATGGTTGATGTCCCTGCGATTGCCCGCAACAAGGGAGTCACGGGCGGAGCCTTTGCGATTACCAGCACGAATCCCGCACCGGAAGCGTCTATGCGGTGGGTGGACTACATTTATTCCTACGAAGGAGCCGTTTTGTTCGATAAGGGCCCTGAAGGCCTGCTCTGGAAGTATACGGATAAGGAAGCGCGCGTGAAGGAATGGCTGCCCGTCCCGAACGGTATGGAGCGTGAAGACTACCGCGCCACCATCACACCGAATTATGGCATTCCTACACCGGCCATGATGACGGACGATATCAACAAAGGGCTTACCACTGATTTTGATAAATGGGTGGCCCAACAGTCACAGGAGAAACTGCTCGACCGGGGAGCGAGAATCCCGTTCCCGGTATTGTTCCTGACCGAGGAGGAGCAGGCGGAGGTTACAAGTCTGCAATCTGACCTGAACACGTATGTGGAGCAGATGGAGGCACGGTTCGTGACAGGCCAGGAGCCGCTTGCGAACTGGGATAAGTACGTGGAGACCATTAACAAAATGGGCGGAGGCCGTCTGGCGGAGATCTATCAAACAGCCTACGACCGCTGGAAATCCAGCTGATACACCCCTTCATAGGACTGTCACATTAAACGGGCTGCTCCACTTCATAGGGCTGTCACAACATTGGGCTGCCCCATAAGCGGTTATCAAATGATGACAAGCAGTCCCGAATTACGAAATCATTATTTTAAATTTAAAAGAGCGAGCATGGTGGTTGATTTTCACCGATACTCGCTCTTTCTCTATCGCTTTGGCCCGTGTTGAATTAAACATTCGCTCTTGTGTTAATTATACCGCCTTCACCTTCTCAAGTGATTTGACCGGAAGAAGTAAATCTGCTGTAGGCATAAATTTGTCAACGGATGTTTTCGCGGACTGGAGAGGCGCTATTTGTGCAATGAAGCTGCTTTTTACTTGGTTACCGGACCACATGGACTTTATTCGGCAAATTTTGAGGCGAAAAAGCCGGAAAATGTATAGATAGCGGCATCTCTGTCCGAAAAAGACCTCAATACTATTAAGCCCCCTAATTGGATTGGAGAGTATCTAGGGAAATAAGGTACTATTTATTTAGGGGGGGGGGAGCACAAGATGAGACAACGAAATAATGCGTTTAAAGAAGTTCGTTATAAAGTAGCCCAAGAAGCACTCGCTGGAAT
>NZ_JBJURI010000038.1:0-61020 GCF_046098255.1 Paenibacillus jiangxiensis | reverse complement strand
GAGTCTGGGCCGTGTCTCAGTCCCAGTGTGGCCGATCACCCTCTCAGGTCGGCTACGCATCGTCGCCTTGGTAGGCCTTTACCCCACCAACTAGCTAATGCGCCGCAGGCCCATCCTCAAGTGACAGATTGCTCCGTCTTTCATCACGCTGCCATGCAGCAGCATGAATTATCCGGTATTAGCTACCGTTTCCGGTAGTTATCCCAGTCTTCAGGGCAGGTTGCCTACGTGT
Source organism: Paenibacillus jiangxiensis (assembly GCF_046098255.1). Lineage (NCBI taxonomy): Bacteria > Bacillati > Bacillota > Bacilli > Caryophanales > Paenibacillaceae > Paenibacillus > Paenibacillus jiangxiensis. The sequence continues at coordinate 60,788 of NZ_JBJURI010000038.1, read as the reverse complement.
TACTCACCCGTCCGCCGCTAACTCTCAGAGGAGCAAGCTCCTCATCAAGTCCGCTCGACTTGCATGTATTAGGCACGCCGCCAGCGTTCGTCCTGAGCCAGGATCAAACTCTCCAATAAAGATGTTACGAAGTAACATCGTCCTCACCGGATTCGGGTTCCACTCGACTGAGTGAATCACATTCGGTGAGCGTTATCGAAAGAGCGATTAAGCTCATTTGAATCTGACGAGATTAATATCTCAATGTTCGCTCCGTCATTCGTTCTGTCATAGACACGAACCAAATGACTTCGCGGGTCGGTTTTACGATGTAAAACCTACTCACTCGTTGTTCAGTTTTCAAAGATCAAACTTTATCGTCGCTTCAACTTACCGCATCAGCAACTTTTATATCATAACACACACCAACCAACTAAGCAAGCACTTTTTTTAAAATTTTATTTCAAAAGGCTTAGCCTTTCTTGGCCGGACTTATAATTTATCACATTACAACACATGATGCAACCCTTTTCTTTAAAAAGACACCTGACAAATCAGGTGCCTTTCACTTATCCAATAATAATATGCCCCTCCGGATGACGGTACAGTTGCTTATCCGACTTTGGTCTGAGGGCGTACGCTATCGTAAGTGGGCCGATCCGGCCGATGAACATCGTTGCGCATATGATCAGCTTGCCAATGTCCGTCAGTTGCGGAGTCACTCCAACCGATAACCCAACCGTCCCGATCGCAGATGACGCCTCAAAGGCCAATGGAAGAAACTGAGCATCCTCCGTCGTTAATAGCAGCATTACTACGAGCATAAAGATCAACAAAGAAATGATAATAATCGTTAAAGCCTTCATCAGCATTACTTTGGGTACACGGTATTTAAAAAAGACAATGTCATTTCTTCCGCGCACCATAGCGATGATCGCCCCCATCATGATGATGAATGTGGTCGTTTTAATTCCTCCGCCCGTTGAACCGGGAGAAGCGCCAATAAACATCAACAGCATCATGAAAAACTGTGTCGCTTGCCTCAGCCCTGTAATATCAACCGTGCTTGTGCCAGAAGAACGCGTCGATACCGATTGAAAAATAGACGCGTACAATTTCTCCCCCAAATTCAACGGCCCGAGTGTACGCATGTTCGTAAACTCAAACACGAAAATAACGACAGCACCGATGACAATCAATCCGCCTGAAACCGACAGTACCAGCTTGGAATGGAGCGACAATTTGCGTGTGCGGCGAAAATCAAACAGCTCACTGAGCACGATGAAGCCCAATCCGCCTGATATAACCAGAACAGAAGCAACCAGGTTAAACAGCCAATCCCCCCTGTATTGGACAAAGCTGTTTCCAAACAGGTCAAAGCCCCCATTGTTAAATAGCGATACCGCGTGAAACAATCCATAATAAAAAGCTTGTCCTACAGGCATATCCGCCATCCAGCGCAAAGCAAGTATTACGGTTGCTATCCCCTCAATTGTGAAGGAGAAGATCATCACTTTACGAATTATTCGCACAATGCCTTCCATGCTGTCCGCATTAATGGCTTCTTTGAGCAGCAATCTGTCCTTTAAAGACAGTTTCCGCCCAAGCACCAGCGCAAACAATGTAGCCATGGTCATGAACCCCAGCCCGCCGAGCTGCATCAAAATCATGATGACAGTCTCACCGAATACAGTAAATGTAGTATTAACATCAACCGCTACCAGCCCGGTGACACATGCAGCCGAGGTCGCTGTAAATAAGGCATCAATCCAATGCAGAGAATGTCCGCCGTGGGATGCTGCCGGCAGCATCAGCAACAGGGTTCCAACGGTAATAATGGCCAGCAAGCCCGCCACCAGGATCAGAGGGGGAGATGCCATCTTCGTCATTTTCACGCTGAATCTCATGTCATTCATCTCTCCATCGCATCATAAGAAAAACGTCTAACGTCGTACATTCTAAGAAGACAGACCGCCTTTAGCAGTAGTTTTTCTTGCGATTATAGAATTGTTCAGCCCCGCTGAAAATTTATAAACTCTATAATCTTAGACAAAGAGGAGCAAGCGCGGTTGTCCGGCCGTTCCTCTTTGTCCTTGGATATAGATATAGTGCCAGTGCTGCCGATTATTCTGCAGAACGGTTGCGCATGTGTGGGAACAGCAGGACATCCCGAATGGACGCCGCATCCGCCAGTAGCATAACGAGACGGTCCACGCCGATGCCCAGTCCGCCGGTTGGCGGCATTCCGTATTCCAGAGCACGAATGAAATCATCGTCCATCTCATGGGCTTCGTCGTTGCCATGCTCTTTCTCAAGCAGCTGCGCTTCAAAACGCTGCCGCTGGTCAATCGGATCATTCAGCTCTGTGAAAGCATTAGCGTGCTCACGGGCTACAATAAACAACTCAAAACGGTCCGTAAACCGTGGATCCTGCTCATTCTTTTTTGCGAGCGGAGAAATCTCAACAGGATGCCCTGTCACAAAAGTCGGCTGAATCAGCGTTTCCTCTACAAATTGCTCGAAGAAAGCATTCAGGATATGACCGAAGGTCATATGCGGCTCCACGCCTCCAACTTTGTGTTCTTTAGCCAGCCTGTGCGCCTCTTCATTAGTCATGTGAACACCAAAGTCAACACCGGTCACTTCTTTAACCGCGTCAACCATCGATACCCGGCGCCACTGCGGAGTCAGATCGACTTCCTGGCCCTGATACATAATTTTATGCGATCCAAGCACTTCTTTCGCAATGTGAGCGATCAGATTTTCCGTCAGTTCCATAATATCCTTGTAGTCGGCATAAGCCTCATAAAGCTCAATCATGGTGAATTCCGGATTATGACGGGTGGAAATTCCTTCGTTCCGGTATACACGGCCGATTTCATATACTTTCTCCAGACCGCCTACGATCAGACGTTTCAGGTGCAGCTCAATGGCAATACGCATATACAGTTGCATGTCCAGCGCATTGTGATGAGTAATAAACGGCTTGGCCGCCGCCCCGCCTGCGATCGCGTGCAATGTCGGCGTTTCCACCTCCAAGTATCCGAGGGAATCCAGATAACGGCGCATGGACTGAATGATCCGCGAGCGGGTGATAAATGTCTTCTGCACCTCCGGGTTCATGATCAGATCCACATAACGCTGGCGGTAGCGCAGCTCCACGTCCTTCAAGCCATGGTATTTTTCCGGCAAAGGATACAGAGACTTGGAGAGAACCTCCAGATCCAGCACCTTGACGGTCGTTTCGCCTGTTTTGGTTTTAAATAGAACCCCTTTAACACCGACAATGTCACCCAGGTCCAGAATGGTGAACGCTTTATATTTTTCCTCGGCAACGGTATCCTGACGAACATAAATTTGAATTCGTCCGCTCAGGTCCTGAATATGAGCGAAGCTGGCTTTACCCATACCGCGTTTGGCCATAATGCGGCCCGCGATGCTGACTTCGACATGCTTTTCGTCAAGCTCTTCCTTGGTCAAAGCATCGTACTCACTCAGAAGCGCCCCCGCTTCACCTGTTCTGATGTATTTGCGGCCAAACGGGTCAATCCCGAGCGCACGCAGCTCGTCCAATTTGGCACGGCGAATCTGCAGCAGCTCACTTAATTCCTCGCGGCTCTCCTGCGGTTCTTGGTTCATGTTTTCATCCGACATTGTAAGCTTTCATCTCCTTCTTCTAAGTAGCGGAGCTATCCGCTATATATCCTAGAGAAAAAAGCTTCCCTAAGGAAGCTTTTTTGTTAACTAAAATCAGTTGCCTTATTTTTTGATATCCACAATTTTATATTGGATGACGCCTGCAGGCACATTTACGTCAACGATCGTTCCCTTTTTCTTGCCCAAAATCGCTTTGCCAACGGGGCTTTCATTGGAAATTTTATTTTGAAGCGGATTGGATTCGGCTGTGCCGACAATCGTATATTCCACGATATCCCCGAACTCCAGATCTTCAACCGTAACGATTGCACCGACTCCTACGGTATCCGTGTCAATCTCATCGCTGTTAATAATGCGTGCGTTGCGCAGCATTTTCTCCAACGTAATAATACGGCCTTCGATAAACGCCTGCTCATTCTTGGCATCTTCGTACTCGGAGTTCTCGCTGATGTCACCGTAACCGATGGCTATTTTGATCCGCTCCGCGACTTCGCGGCGCTTAACCGACTTCAAGTTCTCAAGCTCGTCTTCAAGCTTCTTGAGACCTTCCTGTGTCAGAATGACTTCTTTATCGCTCATCTCAACCGATTCTCCTGTCATGGAAAAAGTTAAATGTGCATAAGGATGCACGCTGTTTACACACTATATGCCGATCTGGGAGAATGAGAACATTCCCTGCTGCTGTAAGGGTGATACTTGCATCAAAGCAGCTCAATCAGAATTTTATACTGAAAGATTATATGGCAAGCATATGGAAAAGTCAATTAAACCCAGATGTTTACCCCCTATGCTTTTATCAAGAGGTAAGTTCACCGCCAGCCAAATGAAACAGCCTGCTCCATCCGACTGCACGATCAGGATACAAGAGTCGCCGGGTTGTCGAGCTCAGCAACGAAGTTTACTAAAATTTGCACCATTTCATCGCGCTTTGTTTCTTCCATTACCATGTCTTTCACACGCGCTGAGCCTTTCAGCCCTTTCAGGTACCAGGCCAGATGCTTGCGCATTTCCCGCACAGCCACCGCTTCGCCCTTCAAAGCAACGAGACGGTCCATATGCAGGATGGCCACACGGATTTTCTCTTCTGCTGCAGGGTCAGACAGGAGCTCCCCGGTCTCCAGGTATTGAATCGTACGATACAGCATCCACGGATTGCCGAGAGCGCCCCGTCCGATCATGACACCGTCGCATCCCGTTTCATCCAGCATACGGCGGGCATCCTCTGGTGTCACGACATCACCGTTGCCAATAACGGGAATGGAAACCGATTCCTTCACCTGCTTGATGTAGCTCCAATCCGCATGCCCGGTATAAAGCTGCTCACGGGTACGCCCATGAACGCTGACGGCCTTACCGCCCGCACGCTCCACTGCCTTGGCGTTCTCGACCACATAAATGTGCTCGCTGTCCCAGCCGATCCGCATTTTGACCGTAACAGGTTTATTGACGGCGTCCACTACAGCAGACACCATTTCGTAAATTTTATTCGGGTCCAGCAGCCAGCGTGCGCCCGCATCACATTTGGTGACTTTGGGAACAGGGCAGCCCATATTAATATCGATAATATCAGCATTGGTCTCCTGATCAACAACTTTGGCAGCTTCCACAAGCGATTCCCGGTCACCGCCGAAGATTTGCAGGCTGAGCGGCTTTTCCCGCTCATCCACGTACAGCATCTCGCGGGTGCGCTTATTGCCGTGAACGATGGCTTTGTCGCTGACCATCTCAGCGCAGACAAGCCCGGCTCCGAATTCCTTGGCGATCAGGCGGAATGCCGGGTTGCATACACCGGCCATGGGAGCGAGCACGACCTGGTTTTTCATTTCAATATCGCCGATTTTCAGCATAACTCAATTTTCACTCCTTTTTACATGTTCCGTATGAGGTTGAAGCTCTTGAGTTGTTATTCCCAGGGCCTGTGCAATCGTATCTAATATATCTTGTTCGGCCATCCGGTTACCGCGCTCGATGGATCCCAGCACGGCGAGGGATATGCCTGTTCTATCGGCCAGCTCCTGCTGGGTGAAGCCCTTCAGCTTCCGGAAGGCGCGGAGGCGCTGCGCCAGCTGCAAGTTTTCCAACGCTGTATGCCGTCCTTTCCATCCAGTTTTCTCATTGCTGACTGTACGATTTCTGTTAAACCAGACAGATCGTTTTCAATCAGAATGTCTGCTAAAGGAATCAGGACAAAGGCCCGCTCCTCCATCCTCGGATGAGGCAGCTCCAGCTCAGGGGTCTGAAGCGTAACCCCCTCCACAAACAGCAAATCCAGATCAACCGTCCGGGGGCCCCATCGTATGCTGCGCACACGGCCAAGCTCCTGCTCAGTATGCAGCATACAGCGGAGCAGCTCCTGCGGGCTTAATGTGGTTCTTACGGCAATAGCCATATTTATAAAAGAAGGCTGATCCACATAGCCCACCGGTTCCGTCTCATAGAGATCGGAGCAGCGCAGCACCAGAATATCCGGATGAGCATCCAGACGCCCGATCGCTTCGAGCAGGGTATGCTCGCGGTCCCCCAAATTAGCCCCTAAAGCAATATAAGCCTCTGATGGCTCAGAGGTCGTATGAGCATTCATGTCGCCCACCTTCACTTTCTTGTCCGATGGAGCTCCACAGTGACACCCTTGAAATGAATATCAAAAGGCGGATGCGGCTTCGTGACTTTAACTGTCAGTGCATTGACACTAGTATAAGTGTCCAGTAGGGAAGATGCAATACGTTCTCCTAAGGCTTCAATTAATTGGAACGATTGCTTTTCCACAATGCCCTTGACCAGCTCATGCACTTCGGCATAGTTCACGGTTTTGCCCAAATCGTCGTGTTCACCGGCTTCCCGCAAATCCATGCTTAACTCCAGATCGATATAAAACCGTTGGCCCAGCTTGCGCTCTTCGGGGAACACCCCGTGATAACCGTAATATTCCATGCCCTGGAGTATCATTTTATCCATACACTAACTCCTCCGCCTTTTAAAGGTTCGATTATTTTGCACGACTAATCTTTTATTAATACATATTTTCTAGGTTTATCTTCTCTGCAGCTCGGGAGATACATACAGCATGGCATCACACATCTGTACCGTACGCCGGATCAGACGTACATCATGCACCCTCACAATCTGACAGCCCTGGGCAATGCCAAAGGCGACCGTGGCAGCCGTGCCTTCCACTACGTCGTCAACCGGAAGATCTAGCACGGTACGGATAAATTTCTTGCGGGACGTCCCCAGCAGCAGCGGGTATCCCAGTCCACCCAACTTGTACAGAGAGGCCATCGTCCGCAGATTCTCATGAAAATCTTTGGCAAAGCCTATGCCCGGGTCCAGAATAATCTGTTCCGGCCTTACACCGGCATCTTCAGCGATTCGAACGCTCTCCAGCAGGTCGGACTGTATGTCTGCCATTAAATCCGTGTAATCGCGGTTGGTGCGGTTATGCATCAGAATGACCGGACAGCCATGGGCCGCGGCCACTCCCGCCATATCGGGATCAGCCTTGAAGCCCCATACATCATTAATCATATGGGCTCCTGCTTCAAGCGATTGCCGAGCCACCTCCGCCTTGTAGGTATCAATGGACAGCGGAATATGCGGCGCTTCGCGGTGCAGCGCTTCCACTACGGGAATCACGCGCGACAGCTCCTCGTCCAGGCTGACCGGTTCATGTCCGGGACGCGTTGATTCGCCTCCGATATCGATGATATCTGCCCCGTCCTCCATAAGCTCCAGGGCATGCCGAACCGCCTGTTCTACCGTATTGTGGTGCCCCCCGTCGGAAAAAGAGTCCGGTGTTACATTGAGAATGCCCATAATCAATGTTGAGTCACCCAATGACAGTTGAATATCCCCACATCCATAGTTGCGCTTGTAAATAATCGGATTCATACATTAACCCCTGCTTTCTGATGATAGGCCTTGAGAAGAAGCTCTGTAACCGGGCCATACTTTCCGCTCCCGACCTGCCTGACCTCCCCGTGCGGTTCAACCAGCCTAATCACGGGGGTGATTTCCTGAACCGAGCCTGTCAAAAACACTTCATCCGCCTCAATGAGATCATTCCAGGTATACAACCCCTCCAAGGCATGTTTTCCACAGCTGCGCGACAGCTCAAGAACAAATTCGCGGGTGATGCCCCCCAGTGCTCCTGTCGACAGCTCCGGTGTATGCAATACCCCATCCTTGACAAAAAAGAGGTTGCTTACAATCCCTTCACATAAAAAACCATCAGCAGTCAGCATCAGACCCTCCGCCGGAAGGGGAGAAGCTCCCTCGTATCCGGCCAGCTCACGTTTGGCCATAATATTGTTCATATAATGCAGCGATTTCAACCGCACCCCGCTCTCCGGGGTGTTGCGGCGGGTATGAAGCAGGTACAGCGCTTTGCTGCGCTTGGCCGGGTCAGGAGAAAGCAGAGGTAATGCACGCACAAATAAAATGTGATTTGGACGGCTGTAGCTCCCGGCAGGCAGGCCAAACGCCTCCTCTCCCGCCGAAACCGTATACCTGATATAGGCGTCCTCTAAGCCGTTGGCCTCCATTAAGCGGCTGATTAGCTCTGCCAGCCCTTTTTCATCCACTTCAAACGGAATGTCAAGCATTCTGCAGCCCTCGGACATTCTGCGCAAATGCCGGTCGAGCAAAAAAGGCTGGCGGTTATATGTACGAAAAGTCTCGAACAGGCCCATACCGTACAAAAAGCCGTGATCACTTACGTGAACCACGGCAGCGGCGGCATCGGTCAAAACACCGTTCATTCCGATATATTTCATTCAGGCGCCCACTTTACGCTTCAGGAAGTTGCGCAGAATTTGATGACCGTGATCCGTAATGATCGATTCCGGATGGAACTGCACGCCTTCCACATCGAATTCTGTGTGCCGCAGGCCCATAATTTCGCCTTCCGCCGTTTCGGCAGTGATCTCCAGGCAATCCGGAAGATTGCTTCGCTCCACCAGCAGTGAATGGTAGCGGGTAGCCGTAAACGGAGACGGAAGCCCTTCGAAGACCGAGCTGCCATGATGCAGAATCGGTGATGTCTTGCCATGCATAAGCCGCTCCGCTCGGATGACATTGCCGCCGAATGCCTGTCCGATGGCCTGGTGTCCGAGGCATACGCCGAAAATCGGAATTTTTCCCTTAAAACGCGAGATGACATCAAGCGTAATTCCCGCCTCGTTGGGGGTGCAAGGCCCCGGCGAGAGCAGGATATGATCCGGAGCCATGTCCTCAATCCCCTGCAAATCAATTTCGTCATTGCGTTTGACCGTAACTTCCTCACCCAATTCACCCAGATATTGCACCAGGTTATACGTAAAGGAATCATAATTATCGATCACCAGTATCATGTTCCGTCATCCCCCTGTTCGTGTCACTAGCTTGAAGCGGATTCTTCTTCACTGTACTGTACAGCCTTCATGACGGCTTTGGCTTTATTGCGCGATTCCCTGTATTCCCGGTATGGATCAGAATCGATAACAATGCCGGCGCCGGCTTGTATATATGACATGCCGTCCTTGACGGCGAGCGTTCTAATAATAATATTTAATTCCATATCGCCGTTATAGTCAATCCACCCCATGGATCCGGTATACGGACCACGGCGGACCGGCTCCAGCTCCTCGATAATTTCCATCGTGCGGACTTTGGGCGCTCCAGTAATTGTTCCTCCGGGAAACATGGCTGCAATGACATCGATCGCATTGCGACCCTTAGCCAGCCGGCCTTCCACCTGCGAAACGAGATGCATGACATGCGAATAGTATTCTACTGTCATCAGTTCCGGAACGTGAACGGTGCCATACTCGGCGATCCGGCCGATATCATTGCGCTCCAGATCAACGAGCATAATATGCTCGGCCCGCTCCTTCTCGCTGCTCAGCAGCTCCTCCGCCATCGCCGCATCCTCGGCAGGCGTCCGCCCGCGCCGCCTTGTCCCCGCGATCGGCCTGGCAGCCACCCGGCCTCCGTCCAGCTTCACAAGCAGCTCAGGCGAGCCGCTCGCCAGTGTGAAATGGGGAGTCCGAAGCATTCCCATGTAGGGAGACGGGTTCAGCAGACGCAGCCACTCATAGATGTCCTCAGGCATGGAAGTCAGCCTTCGCTGCTGGCGGAGCGACAGATTGACCTGGAACACATCGCCCTGGCCAATATACTCCTGGATGCGCTGTACCGCCTGTTCAAATTTGTCCTGCGGAAAGGCCGCTTCCCAATCCTCCAGCCCGGCATGGCCCCCGGCGTCCGGGTCCGCGCTGATCCGGCTTAGACGGACCTCCCTGCGAAGGTTTCCGGTCTCGCCCTTGAACAACTCCTGCCATAAGCCCAGCATCCCTTCCGTGCGTTGTACCGCTTCATGATACAACTCCGGAAGCCGAGCTTCCTGTGCAGCGGGCGGAACCGGAGTATGAACGGCACAGTAAAGCCTCCGCTCCTGATGATCATAGATCCATATCTCATCCATCCGCATCCACACATAATCCGGCAGGCCGGTATCATCCGCAGCAGACACAGGGAGGCGCTCCAGGGAACGGGCTACGTCGTAGGCGAGAAAACCTGCAAAGCCGCCGTGGAAAAACGGAAGATGCTCTAGTCGCGGCGCTTTGAAAGGGGCTGTCCATGCCCCCAGGACCTGCAGGGGCGGGCCCGTTAATCTGCCTTCCTTCCCGTTGTCGAGCTCGACCCACTTCGCTTCCTCGTCTTTGCCAGTCAGAACTGCCTCAGGCCTCAATCCCAAGTAGGTATAACGCCCCTCTTTTCCGCTCTCCAGCACAAAAGAATAGGGAGAAGCCGCCTGCCAGGCCTCCGTCCATTCCGCAGGAAGTCCTTCCTGCCAATCGGTTTCTGCAATCAACGGCAGCATGGTCCAGCCTTCCTGCAGCCATGCCTGCCAATCCGAGATAGGTATGGTCATCTTTTTTATCATTCAAATAAATCCCCTGTTCTGTGCTGCATCTTGTAATATTGTCCGCTTTGAGTATCCAAAAAAATCCCCCGCCCCTGCCCTGCAGGAGTGAGGGATTTCATCATGACAATTATGCTTCAAAATTGTATAAAGGAGTACTGAGGTAACGTTCGCCGTTACTTGGAACAATGACAACCACACGTTTGCCTTTGCCCAATTCTTTAGCCACCTTCAGACCTGCGAAAATAGCTGCTCCCGAGGAGATACCGGACAGGATGCCTTCCTCTTTGGCCACCTTGCGAGCCGTTTCAAAGGCTTCCTCGTTCTCGACATGAATGATCTCATTATAGATATCCTGATTTAGAATCTCAGGGATAAAGTTCGCTCCGATGCCCTGGATTTTATGAGGACCTGGTTTGCCGCCTCCCAGAATAGGGGAAGCTGCCGGCTCGACCGCTACGATTTTAATATCAGGGAATTCCTGCTTCAGCACTTCTCCAGCACCACTGATCGTACCGCCTGTGCCGATACCTGCTACAAAGGCATCTAGCGAGCCGCCGATGGATTGAATGGCTTCCACGATCTCCGGACCTGTAGTTTCGCGGTGAATTTTTACGTTAGCCTTGTTTTTGAACTGCTCAGCAGCGAAGTAATCCGGATTTTCGCTCAGAAGCTCTTCCATTTTCTTAACCGCACCGTTCATGCCTTCGGATCCTGGTGTCAGCACAAGCTCCGCTCCGTAAGCGCGCAGCAGATTGCGGCGCTCCAAGCTCATCGTTTCAGGCATAACAATAATGGCTTTGTAGCCTCTGGCTGCCGCTACCATCGCCAGGCCGATGCCCGTATTGCCGCTGGTTGCCTCAATAATCGTTCCGCCCGGCTTAAGAACACCTTCCTTCTCCGCTTCATCGACCATACTGATAGCGATGCGGTCCTTTACACTGGATCCAGGATTCTGATATTCCAGTTTTACATAGATTTCCGCGCTGTCTTCCGGCACGATGCGGTTCAGACGGACAAGCGGTGTTCCTCCGATAAGTTCTGTAACGTTATTGACGACTTTAGGCATACTAAGTACCTCCTTGGCAGATGGCTATATTTTCACTTCTGATTTCCGAGTAAATAGGTAGGTTTTACTAGTAATCATATCAATCCAGCCCGGATTTGTCAACCATGCTTCTGTGAATGTTCCCACCGCCTGAAGAGGCGGGGGCTTCTTGTTTCGACGATCGCTGCCTTTCTGTAGGAAAGGTCTGACTGGATCTCCACAAGCGTTCGATGCGGCACGCATCCCGTTCGGGGCAAACCCTCCCTACGGTATTCGGTCCATCACGCTACGATGTTCAAAGCCCGCTGCAAAATGACCTGGGCCGAAACGATGTCCCTGTCCTGCACCAATCCGCATTCTTCGCATTCATGAAGCCGGATGGCCAACGTTTTGGGAACATCCGCACCGCATATGCAGGTTTGCGATGTCCCGTGGGCGGGCACTTGTACGAGTCGCTTCCCCTGTCTTGCGGCTTTATATGACAGATAGGTGATGAACATTCGCCATCCGGCATCCGAGATGCTTTTGGACAGCCGGCGGTTACGGATCATGTTCTTCACTTTCAGCTGCTCCACCGCCATCAGGTCATGTTCCTGAACGATGCGATGCGATTGTTTGTGCAAGAAATCTTTTCGCTGCCGCGCCACTTTCTGGTGGGTGCTCGCGACTTTCCGTTTGGCTTTCTGCCGGTTGCGGGATAGCCGCCGCTGGGCTCGTCTGAACCGCTTCTCCGCTCTTCGCAGATGCCGCGGGTTGTCCACCTTCGATCATCAGTTCTTCCTGTCCGGGGGTCGGGTAGAGGCGAAATTGATACGTGATTTGCACGATGGGTCACCGCCTTAATGAGAACGTATATTCCCATCATATCACACAAACATTCGACTAGGAAAGCGCGCGCCTCATACAATAGACAAGTGCATTTAGGCTTCGCCTAACCGAGATTCATCCCCTACTCAAAGTTTTGTGAGCGCTGCTTCCTGAATAAACTTCAAACAAAACTCGCTTCGAAAGCATAGGCTCAGAGGAAGGGGACTTCTCACGGAAAGATGTTAAAAAACATGCCTCCAACCGGGATGAAACCGGGACAGTTTGTATCATCAAGAAGAAGGGAAATCAGCCGTAATTCTTGCGCCATACTTCGAGCGGAGGTTCTTTTCCAACTCATCAAGCGGCCCGGCCTGCTGCAGTGCCAGCTCCTTGCGGACCTCCTGGCGGATTTCCTGCGGAAGCTCGGTATCCTCCATTCGTATATCCTTAACATACACAATGGCATATCCATTAGGCACCTTCAGAGGCCCGGCGCTTTCCCCGGGGTTTATCCCTCTGGCCGTCTCCATAACGGTCTCAGGGAGGAAGGGATCGTCCTCGTCTGTCCACCCCAATGAGCCGCCGTTATCCTTGGAGAATTGATCTGTAGAGTAAGAGCGCGCGAGCTCCGCAAAATCCTCGCCTTTATCCAGACGGTCCAATATGTTTTCCGCCTGATCCTTTTTGTCAACGGTGATCCAGGCCAGATCCAATTGTTTATGGGAGCTGTATTCATCCGGATGTTCCCGGATATAGCTGTCAACCTGTTGATCATCAATGCGGATTCCCAGGGTCGCAATCTTCTCCAGGCTGATCCGGTACATAACTTCAAGGACTAAATCGTCTCGGGAAAGGCCGAACTGGTTTTGCATTTCTTCATAATAGGCTTCTTCCGACACGTATCCTTCCATTTGCTTCTTCAATCTTTCCTGAATTTCTTCCTCTGTAACCTGAATTCCTTGCGACTTGGCTTCCAGAGCGATCGCCTTACGGTTCAGCATCTCCAGAAGCATATTTTTTCCATACCGCTTCTTTAGCTCTTCTACCCATTCCTGTTCAGATATCGTGTCGTCACCGATGATGGCAGCAGCGTGCGATCCCTCATCCTTGAGATCCGCATCAGCCTCCCCGTTATCCCGCGCGGGCTGCAGTCCTCTGTAACCTATTAAACCGCCCAACACCAGAACGCTGATGGTCAAGACAACGACAGCCGCCAGTAAACCCTTCTCCTGTCTTGTCATCCCAATCGCTCACTCTTCCCCGAGTTATTGTACTTCTTTACGCTTTAGCTTGATCCAAAAGCCGCTGTAAATGATCTTTATCAAAACGGTAGGCCTCATTGCAAAAATGGCAAACAACCTCCGCCTGTCCTTCTTCGGCAATCAGCTGTTCCAGTTCATGCTGACCCAGGCTGATCAGCGTTTTCTCCACCCGCTCTTCAGAGCATTGGCATTGAAAACGAATATCCATGCTGTCCAACACCTGAACGTCAGGCAGCATCCAGCGCAGCATTTCTTCCAGCTCCAAGCCCTGGTCGAGCAGCGTGGTTACCGGTGGAACAGCGCCTACTGCGTTCTCAATTGCCGTAATTTCGTCATCGCTCAGCCCCGGCAGCAACTGGATGATAAATCCGCCCGCAACAATCACGGAATTATCGGTATCTACCAGAACGCCCAATCCAACGGCAGAAGGTGTTTGTTCCGATTTAGCAAAATAATAGGTGAAATCTTCCCCCAGCTCGCCCGATATGATAGGAATGCTGCCCCGGTAAGGCTCCTTCAGCCCCAAATCCTTCGTGATATGGATGAAACCGCTCGTGCCTACAGCGCCTGCCACATCCAGCTTGCCCATACTGTTGCTGGGCAGGTGAACATGAGGTTCTGCCACGTATCCGCGGACCTCCCCTTTGGCATTGGCATCCGCCACGATCTGGCCGATGGGACCGTCGCCTTTGACCTGTACCGTCAGCTTCTCTTCGCCTTTCAGCATGGCTCCCATCATGGCTGCCGCCGTTACCGTCCTGCCCATCGCGGCAGTCGCTGTAGGATAGGTATCGTGTCTGCGGCGCAGCTCTTCAACCAGCTCTGTTGTGCGGATGGCAAAAGCTCTGACGCGGCCATCCAGCGCCGTTCCCCGGATTAACCGGTCCTGTAGTTTATCCATTATGTGTGACAGCTCCTTTTATGTGAAAAGCCGTTTCCGGCTTTTACGTGTTGTTATTCTTTTTCCAATTATAGACGAAAAGCGCCGCCAATCCAAACCGGGCATAGGCCGGCAGGTTTGAGCGGCACCTGATTTTCCTTTATGCACACTAATCCTGATTCCGTTCGTAGATGATTCGCAGTCCTTCCAGGGTTAACAGCGGGCAAACTTCCTGTATGGACTTCGTTTCCCCGGCGATGAGCTCTGCCAGCCCTCCGGTCGCGATAACCTTCAGCTCGGCCCCCATTTCCTGCCTGATCCGCTCCACGATTCCGTCCACCTGACCGGCATAACCGAAAATGATCCCGGCCTGCATCGCGTTTACGGTATTACGACCGATCACCTTCTTAGGCTTCTCCAGCTCAATGCGCGGCAGCTTGGAGGCACGCTGGTACAGCGCCTCGGTGGAAATTCCAATCCCGGGCACAATAACCCCGCCAAGATAATTGCTGTGCGCATCAATGCAGTCAAAGGTTGTGGCCGTGCCGAAATCAACAACCACCAGCGGTCCCTTGAATTGATCCACCGCCGCTACTGCGTTGACAATCCGGTCAGCACCTATCTCACGCGGATTTTCATACTTGAGATTCAGACCTGACTTAATGCCGGGACCTACCACCAGCGGTTTCTTCCCTATATATTTTGCGCACATTTGTTCCAGCACCCTCACGAGCGGAGGCACAACGGAAGAAATAATAACGCCTTCGATCTGGTTGACGGAGATGCCCTTCATGTGGAACAGATTATAGATCAGCACCCCATACTCGTCCTCCGTTGCCTGTCTGGACGTGCTGATTCGGTAATGATGAAGCAGCTCACGGCCGCGGTACACACCCAATACGATATTGGTATTTCCTACGTCAACTACAAGAATCAATAGGGATCACCCTTCTTTCTTCCCGTTCTAACAACAGTAAACCTAAACATCCTTCAAATGTACACAACGTTACGCAGTCTGTCAATTTCTTTGAAGGTATCATTCCCGCTGAAAACAATTTGAAGTTTGGGGACAACAACAATGGGAGTAATGCTTCGTTCTCGGAGTGCCTTGGAACATTAAAAAGGAGCCCCAGGTCAATGGACCTTTTAGGACTCCTTGTGCACCCAGACTTTCCGGGGTTTATGCGTTGGTTGGCGGTGTTCCGCCGCCTGAGTTGCCAGTGTTGTCAGGATCTTGGCGGTTAGGCAGATCATTCGGAATGTCGTTCGTATTTCCTCCGGCCTTGTCATCCTGGCCTTGAATCCGTACGCGAACATCTCCAATGCTGTCGATGGTTGGCTGCCCATTATCAGGCTTTCCACCCTCGTCTCCACTTCCATCCAGAGAACCCGTTTCAATCAACTGCTTGATTTGATCCAATTCCAGTGTTTCTTGCTCAAGCAGGGTTTGGGCGATCAAATGAACCTCTTTGGAATGCTTGGTCAGCAATTCTCTGGCGCGTTCATAAGATTCCGTAACGAAACGGTTCATTTCCTGATCGATCTCATAAGCGATCTGATCACTGTAGTTCTGCTCATGGCCGATATCGCGGCCCAGGAAGACTTGACCTTGGGATGTTCCAAACTGCATTGGGCCAAGCTTCTCACTCATACCGTATTCCACAATCATGCTGCGGACAATGCCGGTTGCCTGCTGGAAGTCGCTGTAAGCGCCTGTTCCGATTTCACCGATGAACAGTTCTTCCGATACACGGCCGCCAAGGAGGCCGGTAACCTTATCCAACAGCTCTTGCTTCGTAGTCAGCATACGGTCTTCCTTCGGAAGCATGATCACATATCCTCCGGCACGTCCGCGCGGAATGATCGTCACTTTATGCACCATATCCGCATGCTCAAGGAAGTAACCGACAATGGTGTGGCCCGCTTCGTGGTAAGCGACAATCCGCTTCTCGCGATCGCTGATCACGCGGCTGCGCTTTTCGGTACCGACGATAACACGGTCAATAGCTTCATCAACTTCGATCATGGAGATATCCTTGCGGTTGCGGCGTGCTGCAAGCAGCGCGGCCTCGTTAAGCAGGTTCTCCAGATCCGCTCCAGTAAAGCCGGTAGTGCGCTTCGCAATGACGTCCAGCTTGACGTCCTTGGTCAGCGGCTTGTTGCGCGCATGAACCTTCAGTACCGCTTCACGTCCTTTAACATCCGGACGGTCCACTGTAATTTGACGGTCAAAACGTCCCGGACGCAGCAGGGCAGGGTCCAGGATGTCAGGGCGGTTGGTGGCTGCGACGATGATAATGCCTTCATTCGCTCCGAATCCGTCCATTTCAACAAGCAATTGGTTCAACGTCTGTTCGCGCTCGTCGTGCCCGCCGCCAAGGCCTGCGCCCCGCTGGCGTCCGACAGCGTCAATCTCGTCAATAAAAATGATACAAGGCGCGTTCTTCTTGGCGTTCTCAAACAGGTCACGCACACGTGAAGCACCGACACCGACAAACATTTCAACAAAGTCAGAACCCGAAATGCTGAAGAAAGGCACGCCTGCTTCGCCGGCAACAGCTCTGGCAAGGAGCGTTTTACCGGTACCCGGAGGGCCTACAAGCAGGACACCTTTTGGAATGCGTGCGCCCACCGCCGCGAATTTGCGCGGATCCTTCAGAAACTCCACCACTTCGACAAGTTCCTGCTTCTCTTCGTCTGCTCCGGCAACATCTTCGAACGTTATCTTTTTCTTCTCTTCGTTATACAAACGCGCACGGCTCTTGCCAAAATTCATGACCTTGCCGCCGCCGCCCTGAGCCTGATTAAACAGGAAGAAGAAGAGAATAAACATAATGATAAGCGGTATGATAGATGTCAAAAAGGTCAGCCAGATACTCTGTCCTTCCATCGGCTTCATCACAAAACTAAAGTCGTTCTGCTCACTCAAACTAATAATTTCGTTGACTGCCGCATCGGTAGGAGGAATATACACCGAAAAATTATCGGAAGTAGCATCAGCCGGCTTTTGTTTATACGTACCGGTTACGAGATAGGCATTGCCGTCAAATTGAACTGTGACACTTTTGATATTGTTATCTTTTATCTCTTGCCGCAGTTCATCATATCTAGGGAGATCGGCAGCTTCGTTACCATTGCTGACAAAATGTACGATGCCCACCACGACTAAAAAAAGAATCAAATAAAAACCAGAATTCCGGATGAACCGATTCATCCCCTACCTCCTCTCAAGACGCTCAAGTTATTTTACCATAGCCTGTCAGGGCTTCTCAACAAACGCTCCTCTGCCGGTCCTAGGACCTCAGGCTGGGTTAGCTGGAATAGATCTCCGGTTTCAAAATCCCAATAAAGGGCAGGTTGCGGTAATGCTCACTGTAATCCAGCCCGTAGCCGACCACAAACGCATCCGGAAGGGTGAAGCCGGTAAAGTCAGCTTCCAGATTGACAGTCCGGCGGGCCGGTTTATCAAACAATGTGACCACCGTCACCGAGCTGGCATTGCGGTTCTTGAGCAGCTCGATCAAGTGGCTGAGTGTCAGCCCGCTGTCAATAATATCTTCAACAATCAGGACATCGCGTCCTTCAACGGATTGATCCAGGTCCTTGATGATTTTGACGACACCCGACGATTTCGTCGAGGCCCCGTAGCTGGAAACTGCCATAAAATCAAGCTCAAGGGGTACAGTAATGGTTTTAACCAAATCAGCCATAAATATAAACGCGCCTTTAAGCACGCAAATGACCAAAGGATTTTTACCCTCGTACCGTTTGCTGAGCTCAGCGCCCAGCTCCTTGATTTTATTTTGTATTTCTTCCTCACTGATTAAAACTTCCTGAATATCATTGTGCAACTGAGTGAACCTCCTAAATGTATACTTATGTTATCCGCAACCGCTCAATCACCGGTCACCGTCCCACCTTCGGGTTGCCAAGACATATAAATAACCGAAGATGTATTTGCTTGCACGGCGGCATGTGGCGAGCGCCGGACACCTGGAATCCACAATACGGCTCCGGAGCCGTCACATACCAAGGGAATAAACGGCCTCAGGGAAGGAGGTATCTTGTCGTCGATAAAAATATCTTTCACCTTTTTACTGCCGTTTAATCCCATCAAGTGCATCGTGTCCCCCGGTGCGCGTGTTCGTATAATCAGCGGAAAGGTCAGAGATCCTTCATCCAGCATGGCCTCGTTAGGACCCATGGGAATACGGAATTCAGACGAATCTGCAAGCCTCTTCCAGGAAATCACACCCCTGGCATCGGGAAGCCGGATGAAACCGCTGTCCGGAGCACCATGGATTTCATGATGATATACAGCCGAAGCCGTCAAGGTCTGTTCCGCGCGGGTAAAAAAACTCGCCGTATCATATTCCCGTATTGCTACGGTCGTGCCACCCAAATCAAGGCTCCATGTCGTCGGATGATTTTGGATCATCCCACGCCTCACCGCTTCAATTTTGTGAAAATCCACATTTTCACTGTCCGAAGGCAGGTAGTTTAATATTAGTTTAATCAACCTCCGTTGTAAAGCGACGGTTAACTCCCGGAATGGGGACACCTTTATCGCAGAACGGCCTCCCTCATTGTGAACAAGCGCTTCATAGGCCCGATGGGCTTCAGTATCCATATGTTCGTCCTCAGCACTCATGATTTCAGCCATACGGTTCAGGGAAGGCACCAACTGTTCATTATATTGCCCCAAAAAAGGCAGCACATCCAAACGAATGGCATTACGCCTGTATTTTCGCTGCTCGTTGGTGCTGTCAATGGCATAAGTGAATCGCATCTCTTCGCAGGCCCGGATCAAATCCGTCTTGTACATACGAAGCAGCGGCCGGATGAGTTGCACCTTTTTTTCGCGGCGTACAAAACGCATCCCGGACAGGCCGCCCGGCCCGCTTCCCCGCAGCAGATGCAGGATGACAGTTTCCGCCTGGTCATCCGCATGATGCGCGAGGGCAATGCTTTGCGCCCCGTAGCGCGCTGCGGTCTCGTGCAAAAAGCGGTATCTGAGCTCACGCGCCGCCTCCTGCGGCCCTTTGCCCGTATCCTCCATATATCGGGGAACATCCACACGCGCCATCTCGAACGGAATGTTCAGCTTATCCGCCAGATCCCGGACCAGGTCAGCCTCCCTATCGGATTCTTCCGGTCTGAAGCCGTGATGGACATGGGCGCATATGAGGCGCAGCGGCAAATGCAGCCGCGAAATTTCCTCCATGGCATGCAAAAGAGCCACAGAATCCGGGCCGCCGGAAACTGCGACTACAATGCTGTCCCCAGGAGCCCACATCATATGCTCTGCTGAGGTGTTCAGCACATGTTCGATGATGCCTTGCCACGATCGTCCTTCCATTCCCAAATCCTCATTTCTGCCAATCGGTTATGTATTCAGCGCTGTCAGCGCAGCGCCATCCAGATTGCTCCAGCGAGCAATATCAGAGAAGCTGCGAATGCGAAGCCAAGCCAGTTCGGCTTGCTTTTGCGCCCTGCGGCCTTTCGTCCCCCGGCTCCGGCCAGCTGCGACCAAGCAAGGGCAGCCCGCCTGCTACTCTTGTGTTCTCCGCGCAGGGCTGAGTTCAGCCAGCCAGCGTAGGGGCGCAAGGTGCGGCTGCGGGCAATGATGCCTGTCAGCTCCGAGATGCTGCGCAGCTGAGGCAGCTTGGCTGCCGCAGCCTTCAATGCTTCGCCTTCAAGAATATGAATCGTGAGCAGAGCAAAGGAGAATAGATCGTACTGCGGGTCGGCACTGCGGCCCCCCGCATTCCAATACCCGCGGTCGTACCACTCCGTAAACTGCTTTACACTGTTCCCTGTTCTGGTAACTCCTCCGTAATCAATCAGCTCGGTTTCACCGAAGGAAGCCACCATAATATTTTGCGGCTTCAAATCCCCGAACACCCAACCGCTCTCATGAAGCTCTGCCAGCCGGTTCAGAACGCCGAGTCCGGCCACACCATGCCACTGAGCGCCCTTTCGCGCGATGAAAAGATGCAGCGGTTCCCCTTTGACATATTTCATTACATAAAAAGGAACATCCCTGTCCTTCAATCTGAAATCGTCAACCTCGTAAAGATAGGACGGTACTCCGTTGGTTTGAAGAGCGGCCTGTTTCCCCTGGTTTTGCAGGGTAGTCAACACATTGATTTCAGACTGAAGATCAAGCGCATCCTTTCCCAGCTTAAGCGCATACTGACGGCCTTGTCTGGCATCCCTTACCAGGTATACGGTTCCGTTTGCTCCGCGTCCCAGCATCCGCTGAATCACATAGCTTCCCCGCTTCCATTTGCCCATGACAACAGTGCCGGGTGCCAGACCGGGATCAGACGACGTAGTCACCGGATATCCCTTCTCCTTTGCCGTAAGTTTCTGCCAATCTTTGTTCTTTTTCTAGTGTAACATATCGGAAATAATCAATCACTTCCAAAATCGCAGGCCCTGTTGGCGTAGCCCCTCTCATTGGAAGCCGTCCGAACAAAGATTTTATTTTTCCTAGGTCATCCGTCCACTCTACATCACAGACTGCGCCATCTCCATATGGTGAGCCAGGAAAGTGAAAGACCGTGATGCGGCTCGGTCCCGTTCTGGCCTGCAGGCTGAGCATCAAATCCCGGATTGCCTCCTCTACCGCAGGCAGCTTTGGCTTCATGCTAGCACTGGCATCGATGACAAGCGCCACATCCAGTTCGCTGGTCTCCGATAGCTGGTCAACCACTTCCACCACTCGTGCCCGGTCATCGGGAGGCAGCTCTTCGAGTGTACCCGCGCTTTCGCTGCCAAGAATGTTCTTCAACTCTCTGTTTACTGCCTGCTGGATCGTCTGCACCACGGTTTTCCGTGTCATCATCTGCATCGTGTGCGCCAGCTGGCGTGTGCCGACAATGCGGCTGAAGCCACCTCCTGCTCTGGCGATGTCCTCAATCTCCCGGCTCCCCCATTCGCCGATCGTTCCGTAGTCAATAACACCGGCCACATTAACCGTAATGCCTTGCTGAAGGGCTTGAGCCGCTGCTGTCACCGGACTCGGTCCGACATTGGAACATCCGTCAGTAATGATTAGCATCTGCTTCATACAGATCAGCCTCCCGTTTGAACTCGATTCTTCCTCTATGACTCTAGCATTGCCTGGTTGAATCGATTTCAAACGGGAATATCGTTATCTTTCGCCAACTGATCACCATTTCCCGGGTAATGGCTCAATATGACAGGAACGGTCAGCTTACTGTGCGCGGTCTTTCCATTCGCTGCAGGCCAGGCATGTGAAGAGTTGACCACTCCGGCAGGAAATGATGAACCTGGCTTACCACCACGGTCATATCGTCGTGAATCTGGTGCTGCTGCTCCCGAAGCACCTTGTCCAGCAAGGCATCGGCCATCTCCTGCGGACTGTCATCCTCCAGTTCCAGAATGAGCCGCTTCATCCACAGCTCTTTATTTACAGCATGGCCAGGGGCATCGTATACGCCGTCAGTCATCATAATCAGAATATCTCCTGCCTGCAGCTGAACGGTAATTAAATCAATATCGATATCCTGAATAATCCCGATCGGAAGGTTGCTGGCCGATATCGGTATCACCTCTTTTCCCCGCTTGATGAAGCTTGGCGTGGAGCCAATTTTCATAAAAGTAGTTTTCGCGGAATATTGGTCTATTAAAGCCATATCCACGGTGGCGTACATTTCTTCCGGAGAACGCAGCATCAGCACGGAATTGACGGATTTGACCGCAAGCCGCTCATCCATTCCGGACTGGAGCAGCTGCTCCAATATATTAAGCGCGGTACTGCTTTCCTGCCGGGCCCGTTCCCCATTGCCCATGCCATCACTGAGCGATACGGCAAAGGTACCGTTTCCAAGCTCAAGCGAACTGAAGCTGTCCCCGGACAGCAGATCCCCCCCTTTGGCCGTATAGGACACTCCCGTGCTTACTTCATACGTTTTGGCTGAACCGAACGTTACCGTCGTAAGCCCCTGTTTTGAATGGGCAGACGCCTCGTGCAGAACGGTAATATGCTCATCCAAAATATCTGAAAGCAGCGGTGCTATAATTTTTCGGCATTCATCATATCCCTTCGTGTAGGCGTGAACAATCTCAATTTCTACTTGCCCGGCATCAAGGCTGACAATTTCAATGCCGCAAATGGACAGTCCAAGCTGCTCAAGCGCTTCACGGATCTGGTCCTCCTGGCGGTGCAAGGCATGGTTCTCCCGTTTGATTTCCTTTGCCAGATCGTCCATCACTTGGGAGACACCCGACAGTTGCTCCGCCACCAGCAGCCGGCTGTCATAAATCTGGCGCTTCCACTGTATATTATGCTGATGCAGTCCGTACTGCTGCTTCATGACATGCAGCACCGCATCAGTCTTGGCACAGGTTCTGCTCCACTGCGCAGGCATTTCCTGCGGCTGGAGGTCAGGGTTCTCTTCGATGGAGCTCATCATTTCAGTCATATATTGATAGGTTTGCATAAATTTTTTGTCCCAGCACTGCTCTCGTTTGAAGCAGGAGGCACAGGTGCTCTCGGCTACTGCGTTCATAAAATGCCCCATTTCCCCGTCCCCGGCGGTGCCCTCCCGGGCCGATACCTGCTGGAAGCTGCGCGCCAGCTGACGGAATACTTCCGAGAACTGACTAACACGCTCGGCTGTAAGGTCACGGATCCGCTTTGCATATTCATGCTGGGAGCGGGCATGCTCCTGCGTTCCGGGAATGTACCTTCCAATGCGCAGATACAGGCTTTTGGGGGTCAGCAGAAAGAGAAGAATGGCTGCGCAGCTTTCCCAGGTTGAGCGCATGACATCCCCGCTTCCGTCCATGTATATGGAAAGTATGGAGGAGCCAAGCAACATACCCAGCGCCACCGCAGGCTTGCGCCCGTCGCGCAGCATGCCTGCCAGCAATCCGGAAAAGCCAAGGAGACTCATCTGCAGCACAGCCCCCATGTCGGCAAGGCTTAGAATAAGCCCAGTTATGACACCGACAGACGCCCCAAGCGGCGCTCCTCCTACCAATGCAAATACTAGAATCAGATAGCGTGACAGAATATGATCCACCGACAGGCCTTGGAGGTTCCAGCCCACAGCTCCTGTCATCATCGAGGCAAGCAGGATGATAAGACACAGAATCTCTTCATTCTTCAGCTGGCTTGTCCGCTTCGAATGCGTAAGCAGCGGAATGGCCTGAATGAACACCAGGGTAAGCATAAAGCTTAATATAGCATCCGTAGTCATCATCAGCACAGAGTACCAGGTAAAAGACGGGCCAATCACGACACGGAACAAATTCACCATGAATACGGAGACAAAAACCATAAGCGGGGTAAAGGTCAGATCAAGCTTGCCATATGCGCTGAGCCCACGATGGACGAGGTAAAAGAGCAGCAGCTCCCCTCCAATAACAAAAAAGGCTTGGGAAGGAGCAAACAAGCTGCCAAGCAGCACGGAAGCTGCGACAGGAAGCATGAGATCACGGCGCAAAAATGATATGACAGCAAAATAAGCGGCGGCAAAAGGGGCCAATTCATTCAAAATGGTCGCTCTGCCGAGCAGAAATCCCATTGCAGAGAACATGAGAATCCATCTTTGTGCGTACACTGCCTGGATGGCTTTATTGGATTGTATGCGTTCTGATAATCTGTTCAGCCAGCTTGTGTGGGTTCCGGCTTTACGCTTGTCCGATTTGGTTCCAGGAAATTGTACGACATTCCACTTATTCATTATCAGGCACCCCATTCATCAATTTGATGCTTCCTATCTTACCCTGCCTTTCCGGGAAAGTTTGTCAGAAAGCCGCGGCCGCAAGTAAAAATATTCCGACAAAAAAGCAGAGTCCGCGAAACAAGGAGGAAAGCATGGCGAAGCATTGCCGCCGCCGCGTTCATCGTTCTTGAGCCTTTGCAAAAACAATAATGGCAGCCGCCTTCCTCTGACTCTCTTAAACTATTCATGCTAGCGATTGGCCCCATGTTTACCGGAATTGAGTTGGAAGTTGTCGGATGGTTCTGACGGCACGACAAAAAAACCGCAGCCGCCTTTCGGCGCTGCGGTTCTTCGCTATATATTCATCGGGACACCTAGTTACAGAAGACAATCAAGGGTTTAGACACGTTTGGCACCTCTGCCGCCGCGTTTGCCTTCCGTATTCTTCTTCAGTGAAGAGATACGTTCCTCACTATCTTTCAGGAAGCGGGACATTTTATCCTCAAATGAAGTTTTACTTGCTGCAGGCTTAAATGGTCTGCCTCCACGATCACGGTTAAATCCGCCGCGTCCTTGGCTGGAACCTCCACTGCCAAACCGATCTCCACCGCGATCCGGCCGCGGACCTCTCGGTGCCGCCGGAGCCTCCGAAGCCGGTCTGTCTACAGCCTGCTTAATCGAAAGACCGATCTTGCCGTCCTTGTCGACATTAATGACCTTAACCGTTACAACATCATTAATCTTCAGGTGGTCGTTAACATCTTTAACGTAATTATCGGCGATTTCCGAGATGTGAACGAGACCCGTGACACCTCCAGACAAATCCACAAATGCTCCAAAATGCGTGATGCCTGTCACTTTGCCCTCTAACTTGGTGCCCACTTCAATTGCCATAGAATAAAATGATCCTCCCTTAAAAATATACAACCCGATTTTTCGCAAAAAAATCCCGTTGTGGTGATTTGATTATACAGAAAGGCGCAAATAAGGTCAACTAAGCAAATGCCTTATTCCGCTTATTCATCACCGTTAATAATAGGTGTCTCTTCCGGAAGATAGAGACCGTATTTGCTGCGGGCCATCTCGCCGATGTATTCAGGGTCCTGCAGGCGGTTGACTTCATATTGCAGCTGCTTGTGAGATGCATCTGCCGCTTGCCGTTCCTTTTCCTTCTGCGCAAGCACCTTATTCTGTTCCGCCATGCTGAAAGCCTGAGTGAAAAAGGTAATGATTGCCCAGATGGCGAACAGCAGCACGACGATAAGCCAAATCATGACCCGTCTCCGCCCGCCGGCTTGCGGATTAGACGATGAAGAGGCCGATGAGTTGCTTGCAGACGAGTATCGCATGATTTACCTCCTAACGAAAAAGCGTTCTATAATTCCTTTTACAAACCTGCCTGCATGGTTAAGCCAGACGGGTGTCTTCCAACGGGAAGTAATGGGCCTTAGCATCCACAGAAGCAATCTGCCGAAGGGCCTTAACAGAATGAGAAGCATTTTCCCCAAAAACAAAAGGAGCGTTCCCATTCCGATCAGGCAGGCCATAGTGAACCGGTAAAGCCCAAACAGCGGCAGCAGGACCAAAACTCTGAATATATGATAAACAATAGCTGCTAACTTGCGTATGATCTCTATTAACTTTACCACAATTAGCTGCACTATAGCACTTAGAGTCCAAAAATAGAGCAATGCTCCCAAAATTAGCCCTAAAAATACATAAAACCGCAACTCGCCGTGATTGCTCGCATACAGCATGCGGAAAATGAACAATGCCGAAAGTACCCAGTACAGCAGATCGATAAAATGGATGGACCAGCGGGTTAACCGAAAACGGTACGACAGCACCCGGTAACTGTCAAACACCGCCCCCATAGCCGCTCCGGAGAACAGCATGTACATCAGTGTAAGCCACTGGCTGTAGGGACTCATTTAAACAGCTTGCCCAAAAGACCTTTGCCGCTTTTCGTCTGGGATCCGGGATCCAGATAAGCAAGAGAGCTGATCAAGCCTTCAATAGAGAGCAGTCCCTCTTCCAGATTAAGATTTTTAATATGCAGATTCTGTCCGCGGATCGTCAGATGACCGAGCTCGGTTTGCAGCAGAAACTCCTCGCTGTCGAAGCTTTCAACGTTTAAAACTCCGGTAAGGTCGAGCTGTTTCCGGTTTTGCATCCGCAGATCATGCTGTTTCGGCTTCCCATAGTCCGTCATGGCATGTACCCCTCCTTCTGTTAGATAGCTTATGAAGGGAGGTACAAAATAGAACTGTTTATGCAAAAGAGCATTACTTCACCGGAATGAAGAAATGCTCTTTCTCGAGTCATCGGCTGAGGATACGGGGCCTTACCACCCAAGTCCGTTGTCCTTGGGAATCGGCTCCTCCTTGATCAAGGTATACATGCCTGCAGCCTCATCTTTCCGTGTCGTATCCGCAAGCTTCTCGACCCGGACCGTTACCAGCTTCTGACCAAACTGGACGGTAATCTCATCGCCCACTTTAACCGTACTGCTTGGTTTGGCTTCACGGCCGTTGACCACGACTCTTCCCTGCTCGGAAACATCCTTGGCCACCGTACGCCGCTTAATCAGCCGTGATACTTTCAAAAATTTATCTAGACGCATTAATTAACGGCTTCTTTAAGCTTGTTGCCGGCTTTGAACGCAGGCACTGTGGATTCAGGAATCTCGATGGTGTTGCCTGTTTGCGGGTTGCGTCCCGTACGGCTGGAGCGCTTGCGAGTTTCGAATGTGCCAAAGCCGATCAGCTGAACCTTGTCTCCGCTAGCCAGAGCCTCGGTGATTTCGCCGATAAAGCCGTTCAGTACGTTCTCCACGTCGCGCTTGCTCAGACCGCTCTTGTTGGAAATGTTGTTGATCAGATCCGTCTTGTTCATAAATTAAAAGCCTCCTAGAATTCAAAAAATAAGGTTTGCGCAAGCGACATGCACCGTTCAACCCGTGCTGCCGCGGCGCTCATTTTTGGCACTGCAGCTAAGAAATAATGATCAGAGCCATCCCCCTTATACTAATACAACATAGAGGCATGATTCAAAACCATTAATCTTGTATTCTTGCTGTCTTAAAGAAAATCCTGCTAAACACCGTACTTTTTTTGCAATTTGCGGGTAAAAGCAGCCCTTTTCTCTTATCTACAGCATGGACAGTTGTAAATATTCCCAAACGTATGATAGAGAAAATATTTTTAGAAGTTGTTCAAAAAGTCATCTTTTGATCACGAAGTAAATCAGGAAGCGGACTCGACATCGAATCTTGAATTCAGCCGGGCCTAAGCGGATGCTTCCGAAGCATGTTTCCTGCGGAAACATTTCAGGTGCTCACGTACCCTAAGTACGCTCCGTTCCTCAGTCCCTGCTTCATTCAACTACAGCGTTTTGAAAAAACGCACTTCGGAAGCATAGGCTTCGGTGCTGAAAACCTGACTTTTTGAACACGCACTTTTAGTCATTCCCCAATGACTTCTTGGCCTCCTGCCAGTACAGCTCCATTTCATCGAGATTGCTGTCCTTCAGATCCCGCCCCTGCTCCCGCAGGCGGTCTTCGATGTAATGGAACCTTTCCGCAAATTTGCGGTTGGTCAACGTCAGCGCTTCTTCGGGATCAGCACCGATAAAGCGGGACGCATTGACGGAAGCAAACAGCAGATCTCCCAGCTCCAAGGTCTGCTCCTCGGCGGAATGCCCTTCCCGTACCGCCTCCTGCAGCTCATCCAGCTCCTCGCGGATCTTGTCAAACACGCCGTCAATGCTGTCCCAGTCAAAGCCTGTTTTGGCTGCTTTCTTCTGCAGCTTATATGCCTTCATGAGCGCCGGGAGATCACGCGGGACACCGTCCAGCGCCGATTGGCGCGCAGGCTCAACGCCCTTGAGGCGCTTTTCCTCCGCCTTCATCTGCTCCCAATTTTGCAGGGCCGCTTCCGCATCTCCGGCTTGACGATCCCCGAAAACATGAGGATGGCGGAAAATGAGTTTGTCATTCAGCCCCGCCAAGACATCGTACACCGTGAACGTGCCGAGCTCCTCCTCCATCTGGGCATGGAGCAGGATTTGCAGGAGTAAATCCCCAAGCTCTTCCTTCATGTGATCCGGATCGTCATCATCAATCGTTTCGAGCACTTCGTATGTCTCTTCGATCAGATTTTTACGGATGGACTGGTGCGTCTGCTCACGGTCCCACGGGCAGCCCTCGGGGCTGCGCAGGATCGCCACAATCTCATGCAGGCGGTCAAAAGAATGCCTGCGCAGCCGCTCGTCCTCGCTCCGCGGGACGTAGACCAGGGAGAGGTTGCCATAACCTTTCACCCGATCCAGCTCGAACAGCGGCACCTTATGAATGGCTTCCTCGCCGGCTACGCCCAGCGCATGGCCCACAATGACCTCGTAGTCATCGGGATAGCGCTCCATCAGGCAGAGCTTTACATCCGAGGCGGTGAAGCCGTCGTAAACCTGCCCGATCAGGGTGTGAAGCTGCGGCTGCAGCCAGTCCGGCTTCAGATTTCCGGCATCCAGCAGCTGAAAGCCTTCAATGGGATCAAATCCGAGCCGGACGAACGCCTCATCCAGAAAGCTTTCCCCGCCCAGGATGGTCAAGGGAATGCCCTGTTCGCCACACTGCTGCTTGAGCAGCCCCACGGTGGCTTCAGCCACCATCGGGTGCCCCGGCACGGCATAGACAATTTCCTGCCCCGGTTGTCCAGCAGCAGCCTTGGCTACGAGACGGGCGGCAATCTCCCGGTACACTTCAGGAAAGGAATCCTTTAGCTCGTAGACTTCATCGAAGGATTCAGCCTGCACGCCATACTCCTCAAGAGCAGCCAGCACCGGGTGCTCTTTCGTGCGTAAATACAGGGTATCCGCCTTCCGCAGTTTATTTAAAATACCGACTGTAAGCTGGTCCGGATCTCCCGATCCGAGACCAACCACTGTCAGGGATGCACTCATCCTGAACCCTCCGTTTCGCGGCACATATCGCCCGCCTTGTCATCGGCTCTACTATAACACATTGGAACTATTTACACGAATCCGGCGCTGCTTCGGCAGTCCGCTCTACCCCAGCAGCCGCGCCTTGCGCAGCAGCTGCACCAGCGGCGGCCCGAGCTTCGGCAGGGCCGCCAGCTCCCCCTCCGTGAGCAGCCGCAGCCTGACGGCGGCGAGCATGAACACCGCGGCGCCTGCGAGCACGCCGAGCAGGCTGGCCGCCGCCGCGGACGTGCGCGCGCCGTCCGCAACCCCCAGGGCGCCGAGCACAGCACCGGCACCCCAGGCCGTGCCTGCCGCCGCCACAGCCATGGCGGCGAGGGCGAGCGCCGGCTTCAGCACGACGGCGCTCCAGGTCAGGCGCAGCCCCGCCAGGCGGGCGAGCAGCGCGATGTTGAGCGCAGCCGCCATCAGATAGGCAGCTGCGCCCGCGATGGCGGCGCCGGTCGTGCCAAGCATTGGCACGAGCAGCCAGTTGAGCGCCGCCTTCGCCGCGGCGGCGGCGAGCATGTGCACCGCCGGCACGCGTACGGCGCCCAGCCCCTGCAGGAGCGCCGCCGAGATGATGCTGACCGAGCCGCCGGCCGCGGTCAGCGCCATCCAGCTCATCACCGTGCTGCCGCTGTTGTCGGTGTAGAGCATGATATTAATGGGCTCGGCCAGTACGGCGAGCCCTGCCGCGGACGCCAGTCCCAGCAGCCAGAACCAGCGCAGCGACAGCTCGCATTGCTTCCGGACCAGCTCATGTTCCCCCTTGAGCCTTGCTTCCGCCAGCGAAGGAATAAAGAGCGCAGACAGCGTCGTTGCAAACATCATGATCAGCTGCACAAGCGGCAGGCCCCTGTTATATATGCCGAACGAAACCATGACACCCGCCTCATCCAGCCCTTCCCTTTTCAGAAGGCGTGGAACGGTAAATGTATCGACCAGATTGATCAAAGGCACCGCCAGCGCGCCGAGACAGACCGGAAGTGCATAACGGAGCAGTGCGGCGGCAAGCTCCCTGTTGCCTGCCGGACGCGAACGCATCCCAAATTCGGCTTGTCCAGCGCTGATCTCTGCCCGCGCAGCAGCCTCTTCTGCCGGCATCATGGCTGCGGTCCCCCCTCCGGAAGCAGCCGTATGATGAATCTCCGCAGCCATTCTTCCCCGTCTTCTGTTGTGCGCTCTCCAGTAAAGCAGCATCACACCCAATCCGGCCGCCCCCCCTGCCGCGGAGCCGAGGATAGCTCCCGCTGCAATCCATTCGGGACCCCATCCCTGCCTGATCATCACGAGCAGCAGAACGATCATCACCGCCACCCTTATGATCTGCTCCGTCACCTGAGAGACAGCGGTAGGGACCATATTTTGCAGCCCCTGAAAATAACCGCGCAGCGCCGACATGACCGGAACAAACAGAAAAGCGGCTGCGGCCGCCCGAATGGACGGAATGACATGCGCATTGTCAATCAGCCTTCCCAGCAGCGGAGCTCCTATGTAGGTGAGCAGACCGATCAGCAGCCCGAAGCTCCCAAGCAGCAGCGAGGACAGTCTGATGACCCGTTGACCTGTCTCCCTGTCCCCTGCTGCTTCATATTCCGCTACGAATTTGGAGATCGCTACGGGGAAGCCTGCTGCAGCAATGGTAATAAGTATTGTATAAAAAGGGTACACCGTGTTGTATATGCCAAATACACCGTCGCCCCCAATGTTCTGCATCGGGATTTTCTGCAATGTGCCGATCAGCTTGGAGATGACTGCCGCCGCGCTTAAAATCAATGCGCCCTTCAGCAATCTGCCCGCCGTTTCCCTGTCTTCTATGATAACCACCCGATTTCCATCATCCATGGTGCTGACCCGAAAATGCATCCATACGCTTCCGGACCGCCCGATAATTAACCTCCCCTATTATACCCGGTCTTCCACACCAAAAAAACTCCCGGGCATCCGCGTGCTTTCAGCACCTTGCAGATACTCCGGGAGCGCGATTTTACTTCTTACTGTTCCATCTGCTTTCCGAGGAAAGCAGCGGCGGTTTCGGCCATTTTCGTTTCCATTTCGGACATGGTTACCTGATCATCCTTGTTGAAGAGGACAACAGCACCGATCGGGTCCCCGCCCGAAATAATTGGCGCTGCGACAAAGGACGAAACTGCTTCGGCATGATCTTTTGTAATTTCATAACTTCCGCTGTTTGTTTCCAATACCGTTTTACGGTTGTCCATGCAGCTCTCAATAATCGAGCCAATCGATTTGTCGAGATATTCCTTTTTGGAGCCCCCGGCCACCGCAATGAAGGTATCGCGGTCAGAAATCAACGTCGTATGGCCTGTGCCTTCATACAAGGATTCTGCATATTCCTTCGCAAAATCGCCCAATTCCCCAATTGGTGAATATTTCTTCAAGATGACTTCGCCGTCACGGTCTACAAAAATCTCCAGCGGATCTCCCTCACGAATTCGTAATGTACGGCGAATTTCCTTAGGGATAACCACGCGTCCAAGATCGTCAATGCGGCGAACAATACCAGTAGCTTTCATTTCACAAGTTGCCCCACTTTCTCTAGAAGATTTGTTAAAACTACTGATTCTGCGGCCATAACATCCTTCCTGAAGCTGTTTAAAGCACCAGCCGGCCTATGCATATCAGCGTTAACGAAGGGACCCGCTTCATCCATATACCGTAAACGGCGAGTACATTTTACCATAATCGCCGGTAAGAAGTATGGTTCCGCCCTCCTACGGAGGAAAGGACGTATTGCTCAAGACCATCGTTGTGATTTTTCTGACCATAGTATTCATCGGCTCCCAGTTTCTTATTCACAAACAGGCAGGTCCAGGAACAACACAAGCAGCGGGTATGACACCAGTCCTAATTTTAACAAAAATTTTCCCGGGAGCTATAGAATTGACCACATTATCCGAAAATATACAATTATAATAATATGTAGAAAAAGACGCTGGTTTTCAGCGTCTTTTCCTTGTTTCCAATATAACGTTTATTTGCCGTCCGTAGCAGCGCTGCCGCCTTCAGAGCTGCTGGATTTCTGGTCTGCCGATCCGGTCGATGAACCCGTACCCGCATCGGCTCCTTTATTGTCCGCTGCAGGTGCCTCCTGG
Source organism: Paenibacillus jiangxiensis (assembly GCF_046098255.1). NCBI lineage: Bacteria > Bacillati > Bacillota > Bacilli > Caryophanales > Paenibacillaceae > Paenibacillus > Paenibacillus jiangxiensis. The sequence goes on along the minus strand of NZ_JBJURI010000038.1, from coordinate 28,457 downwards.
GAAGGCGTTCCTTCTTTGGCCCCATCCGTGCCCTTCTCAGCCGCAGGAACAGCAGGAAGATCGACTTTCGTAATCAGGGCATCCAGGTCTTTCGTCATGAAATTCGAAACATTGCCGGAAACGATTGAATTCATGAGACTGTCCTTCTGGGCAGCCGTCAGCTTCGCGTAATCAGCCATCGTACGGGATTCCACTTTAATGATATGATATCCATATTCGGTTTCCACCGGATCGCCAATTTCATTGATTGGCTGGGTCTTGGCAGCCTCTTTGAATGCATCAACCCACTGGCCGACAGGCGTATCCTTATACAGCCCGCCCTCCGAAGCGGAACCCGGGTCCTCCGAATATTTCTTGGCAATCTCGGCAAAATCCGCTCCATTCTTCAGCTTGGTTTCCACTTCCTTGGCCAGCTTCAGAGTCTCTTCTTTGGTCCGTTTTTTATTGGTTTTCGGATCCGTAAAGTTGATCAGAACATGGCGGACTGTAGCCGTTGTAAACTGATCCTTGTTTTTCTCGAATTCGGCTTTCAACTGCTCGTCCTTCACTTTGGCCTTTTCACTTTCCGTAACAGTCATGATGTTGGTCAGGTAATCCTTTACGTCATTTTCCGTCAGCTTTTGCTTATCCAGCATCGTTTTGAATTGGTCGGCCCCCACCGAGCTCTTGAACTGGTCAAATTGCTCTTGTCCGCTCTTCGCGCCGGCCGTCTTGGCAGCGTCGTTAGCCTGGGTTGCCAAATATTCATATGCAATTTCCTGTTTGACAATGTTTTGTCTCATTTCATCCGTATCCAGCGCTTGTTCATAGCCGGGATACAGCAGCTTCATCATGCCGATCTCCCGATTGAATTCTTTCTCTGTAATTTCTCCGCCCTTATAAGTAGCGACCACCTTGCTGGTGTCCTTTTGCTTCTCGTCCGCAGACTGTCCGCCGCTCTTGCCGCATGCCGCGAGCAGAGATACAGTCAGCACAACTGCCAAGCTCAGCAGCATCGTTTTCCAAGACCTGGCTTTATTTGGCAACATCCTGAAGTTCCTCCTTCGATTTAAAAGCATCTTTCAATGCTTCCAGAAATTGCTCGAGCAATCCCACAAGCTGAGCATCCTCGAGACCCCGGCCCTGAATACGGGCTGTTATTGGCGTCCCTTGTTCAAATTGTACACGTCTTTCGAACCGATTGCCAACCTGCGCCAGTTTGGAAGTTTGCACCGCCTGCTCTTGCCCCCCGTAGAAGCGGACGACCACCTCGTCCTTGCGTTTGGCAATGGACTCGATTCCATACATTTTGCCGTACACCTTCATCCGGGCCACAGCCATCAGATTGCTCACTGCCTCCGGCAGATCGCCAAAACGGTCAATAAGCTCCTCCTCAAGCTCAGCTGCTTCTTCAAAAGAGCCGATCGCAGCTACTTTCTTATAAATTTCAATTTTTTGGATGCTATCATAAATATAGTCTCCGGGCAGATAAGCGTCAAAATTAATATCGATGGATGTCTTCCAATGCTCGGCTGGAACCGCTCCCTCGCCAAACATCGTAATTTTACGCTTGTTGATCTCCTCGGCCAGCATTTGCGAATACAGATCGAACCCTACAGAAGCGATAAACCCGTGCTGTTCGGCGCCAAGCAGGTTGCCCGCTCCCCGGATGGACAAATCGCGCATCGCGATTTTGAAGCCGGAGCCCAGCTCCGTAAACTCTTTGATGGATTGCAGACGCTTTTCGGCCACCTCGGTCAATACCTTATCCCGCTGATAGGTAAAATAGGCGTAGGCGATACGGTTGGAACGCCCAACCCTCCCGCGCAGCTGGTACAGCTGGGAAAGTCCCATTTTATCCGCGTCATGGACGATCAGCGTGTTCACGTTCGGAATATCCACGCCGGTTTCGATAATACTCGTGCTGACCAGCACATCATATTCGCCATCCAGGAAATCGAGGATCGTCTTCTCCAGCTCGGATTCCGACATCTGTCCGTGCCCGATTCCTACTTTCGCATCAGGGACAAGCGCGTTGATTTCGGCAGCCATTTCCTGAATCCCCTGCACCCGGTTATACAGGTAGTATACCTGTCCCCCGCGCGCCATTTCACGCTCGATAGCCTCTCTGACGAGAGCCTGACTGTGCTCTACGACATAGGTCTGTACAGGAAAACGGTTTTCCGGCGGCGTCTCGATGACAGACAAGTCGCGGACGCCCAGCATGGACATATGCAGCGTGCGCGGAATCGGAGTTGCCGTCAGGGTGAGCACATCCACATTCGTTTTCAGCCTTTTCAGCTTTTCCTTATGAGTTACACCGAAGCGCTGCTCTTCATCCACAATCAGCAGTCCGAGATCCTTGAACACCAGATCCTGCGACAGCAGACGATGGGTACCGATAACGATATCGACCGTTCCCTGTTTGAGTCCTTTTGTGGTCTCATTTTGCTCCTTGCGCGAGCGGAAACGGCTTAACACCTGAATGTTGAACGGATACCCGGCAAACCGCTCACGGAACGTCTCATAATGCTGCTGCGCCAGGATGGTGGTCGGAACGAGCACAGCCACCTGCTTGCCCTCAATCGCCGATTTAAACGCCGCCCGGATAGCCACCTCCGTCTTGCCATAGCCTACGTCTCCACACAACAGCCGGTCCATGGGACGGGCCATTTCCATGTCCTTCTTGATTTCTTCAATGGCGCGGATCTGGTCCCTTGTCTCCTCATAGGGAAACATGGCTTCGAATTCCTGCTGCTCAGGCGTATCCTTTTCAAATTTGTATCCAGGCGTAGACTGGCGATCGGCATAGAGCTTGATCAAATCGTCGGCAATATCCTGCACCGAGCTGCGGACCTTGTTCTTCACCCTCGTCCATTCATTGCCGCCCAGTTTGTAAATTTTCGGCTCTTTCTCTTCCGAGCCCACGTATTTCTGAATCAGATCAATTTGCTCGATCGGCACGGACAGCTTGTCGCCGCCCGCATACATAATGTGCATATAATCTTTGTGGATTCCCGCCACTTCCAGCGTGCCGATCCCCATGTATTTGCCGATACCATGATTCTGGTGCACGACATAATCGCCGACTTTAAGCTCCGTATAGCTTTTGATCCGTTCCGCATTGTCCATGTGCCGTCCCTGCTTGCGGACTCTGCGCTGCTTCTGCGAGAACATTTCCCCTTCGGTAATGACGGCAAGATGAATAGACGGCAGCTCAAAGCCGCCCTGCAGGCTGCCGATCATCATCGCCGGCTCAGGAATATCGTAGTCCTGCAAAACTCTCCGCATGCGGTCAAGCCGGTCTTCTCCGCCCGCCAGCATGATGACTCTGGTTCCCGCTTTGATCCATCTCTCCATCTCCGACTTCAACACATTCATTTGACCGTGGAAATCCTGCATTCCTCTGCTGATAAAGTTCAGAATATTTTGCGGCTGGGTATGAGGAACCTGGCGCAGGAATAGAGACATAAACAGCGTCTGGAAAGAACGCTGGTACAAAATGTTCTCCGAATCGGCCGACAGCACAAGCTGGGGCAATGTCTTCCCGTTCTGAAGAAGATGCAGATTCCACTCCGATTCGTCCCGTTCAAGCTGCTTGGCTGTTTCCAGCATCCGTGCAGGCTCATCGATGACCAGGATCGTATCCTCTGCCATATAGTTCATAAGCGTTGTGCATTCAGGATATAAAAGTCCGATATATTTATAGATTTCATCAAAATAGACATGCTCACGCAGCATTTCGATCTCTCGTTGAATTTCTTCCTTCAACCGCAGCTTCGCCTGCCGGTCTGTCGTTTTCGCAATCTGCTCCTCGAGCAGTTGGACCGCTGCGTCGGCCGCCTTATCCATACGGCTGCTGTCGGCAATCAGCTCCCTGCATGGAGTTACCGTAATTTCTTTAATCTTCTCAACCGAACGCTGGTCCGCAGGATCAAAGGTACGGATCGAATCAATTTCGTCATCAAAAAGCTCCACACGGTAGGCCAGATCTGTCGTCATCGGGTAGAAGTCGATAATGCCGCCCCGTACACTCATCTCTCCCCTGGACTCGACCCGCTCCACCCGCTGATAACCGAGTTCAATCATACGCAGCAGAAACGGATCGGTCTCAATCGTCTTGCCAGTCTCCAGGTGAATCCGGCCGTCTGCAAAAACCTGAGGGGCGGGCAAATAACGGCGCACACCCGAAAAAGGCGCAACCACAATGCCACGAAAGCCCTGTGCGCATTTGATCAACACATCGATACGCTGGGACACCGTTTCAGGGCTGGACACTGCCGCTTCCGCCGCAACCAGCTCATTAGCAGGATAGAGCAGCACCCGGTCTGAAGTAAGCGCTTCCTGCAAATCATCCGCGATTTTCTGGGCTGCGAACATATTATGTGTTAACACAAGAAGGGGCCGCTGCGTCTGCTCTACGATCGCAGCCATCAATATTTGGCGCGCCGAACCGGACAAGCCTGAAATCAGCTGCTCCTTCATACCCGATGCGATTCCAGCCGTGATCGAACCGAAATCCGCATCCTTGGAAATTTCCTGAATAAGTGCTTGTAACAAAAAAGGCACCCCTTTTGCGTACTTGATTTCAAAAACCATTCTATGTGCAAACTGCAAAAGAAGCCTCAGCAACGTGCCAAGGCTCCACAAGGCCAATTATATAGCTGTTAACAGCCTATATCATTGTAGCGGATTTCCCAGCAGGCTGAGCTCCGGATGGGATTTCAGCGCCTCCGTACAATAGTCGCAGGTAATCCGGACCGTAATCTCTCCGCCTGAATTATAGGCTATTATATCCCGCCGCTCGGCGGGGGTCAAGAAATGAAAGCCCAGCTTTTCCTCACTGATCTGGTCCGACTCGATCCGGCCAATGAAGGTCCGGCAATGCCTGCATACATAGTTTACTGCCATCTATATGCCTCCCGAAAGTGGTCTATTCCTCTCAGTATGTCCCCGTCAGGCTTCATTTAGCCCTGTGCAGGAAGATTCCGCCGGGAGGCAGGCTATTATTTGTTAAATTTGGCCATCGTTCTTTCAAACGTATTGTTCAGACTATGCTCCAAAGCATCGCATGTTTCGCTGATCATGCCCTCCAGAGCTTCCTTCTCTTTTTTCGGGAAAACGCCCAGCACATAGTCCACGATAGCGTATCCGGGCTCAGGCCTCGATATCCCCATGCGAATCCGGTTAAACTGCTGAGTGCCCGTATGTTGAATAATCGATTTGATCCCGTTATGACCGCCGGCACTGCCTTGATAGCGGAGACGGATTTTCCCGACATCGGTATCCAGATCATCATAGACGACGATTAAATCGTTTAAATCGGCCTTATAATAATCCATATAGGCACGCACCGATTCACCTGATAAATTCATATAGGTCATGGGCTTGATCAGCACCGTTTTCACGCCGTCAATAACACCTTCACCGATCAAAGCCTTGCATTTGCTCTGATTTATGGCAATCCCATGCCGTGCAGCCAGCTGATCCAGAGCCATAAAACCGACATTATGTCTCGTTTTCTCATATTGAGGACCCGGGTTGCCGAGGCCGACAATCCATTTCATCGCGGCTTCACCTCTCTGTGCATTTTTCATTTTTTTGTTAAAATAATTGATAAAATAAAAATCCCTAATAATTACGCTGTTCTGAAATGAGGAAGGTGAAACCGATCTATGCGTGATCAGGGAGATGTACTAGTTTACGACAGCCACTTTCTGTACCACTTAAAACAGACCGTTCCTGTACAGGTGTACGATCAGACTGGTGCACACGTCGGTATCGGGCTTGTCGCTCGTTTTAATGAGCATTTCGTCGAAATTGACAATACCTTGTACAATCGGCTGCGCTTTACCTTTGTGTCACGTCCGGGGTATTGAGGGAACGGGCCGGACATGCCGACAGGGGTTACTTTTTCCACATGGAAAAGGTAACCCCTCTAGTCTGTGCCGGCAGGTTATTCTATTTCGAACAGCTTGCTGATAGACAGTTCTTCATGGACGCGAATAATAGCCTCACCCATCAAAGGTGCTACGGACAACACTTTCAGCTTGCTCGTAGGGTTAGGATGTACAATAGGGATGGTATCGGTAACAACGACTTCCTTCAACGGCGCATTCTCCAAGCGCTCCATGGCCGGTCCGGACAATACCGGATGGGTACAGCATGCGTATACTTCCTTCACGCCGCCTTCCTTCAATGCGTTGGCCCCCAGCACGATGGTTCCCGCCGTATCGATAATGTCGTCAATAATGATCGCTGTTTTGCCCTCAATGTTACCGATAATGTTCATAACTTCGCTGACGTTTGGCTCCGGACGGCGCTTATCGATAATGGCCAGGGGAGCATTCAGGAAATCAGCCAGCTTCCGGGCGCGTACTACACCGCCGTGGTCAGGGGACACGATAACAGGATTCTCGATCTGCTTGGAGCGGAAATACTGAGCCAGAATCGGAACACCCAGCAGATGATCCACTGGAATATCGAAAAAGCCCTGAATCTGCATAGCGTGCAAATCCATTGTAATGACCCTGTGCGCTCCCGCTGTTTCGATCAGGTTCGCCACCAGTTTGGCTGTGATCGGGTCACGGCTGCGGGCTTTACGATCCTGCCGCGCGTATCCATAATATGGGATGACTACGTTTATGCTTTTGGCCGATGCCCGCTTGAGCGCATCCACCATAACCAGAAGCTCCATCAGGTTGTCGTTCACCGGAAGGCAGGTGGACTGGATAATGTATACGTGACAGCCCCGCACACTCTCTGACAGTTTAACCTGAATTTCACCGTCGCTGAAGGACGTCGTATGGGATTCCCCCATAGGGATTCCGATATAGTCCGCAATCTGGTGGGCTAATTTCGGATTGGAGTTACAGGTGAAAATCTTGAGTTTGGAATCACAATAAGTCATTAATAGAAACCCTCCGTGCTGGTTCGTCCATGGGAACCTTATTACCGCTTCGTGGACGGCATATCCGGGAAATCCGGGGGAATTATAATATGAATAAGATGAATGTTATGCCTGCTAACCGTTTAGCCTGTCTTTCTTCGCCTTGGCCCGTGTCCTGAGTTTGTCGGCATAGCCTGTCTTGTTCTCCTGGCGTGTTCTGGCAATCGCCATATCGTTGTCTGGGACATCCTTCGTAATGGTTGAGCCTGCAACGACGTATGCGCCCTGGCCAATCTTGACCGGCGCAATGAGATTCACATTACTTCCTACAAACGCATGATCTTCGATTTCGGTAATGGATTTATTATAACCATCATAATTGACCGTTATTGCTCCACATCCTATATTCACATGTTTACCCACTCTGGCATCGCCGATATAGCTCAAATGGGACACCTTGGAATGATCATCAATCGTGGCGTTCTTCACTTCTACAAAATCGCCGATTTTCACATCATTTCCAAGCTTGGCCCCCGGACGCAAATACGCAAATGGACCAACAGAGGTATTTTCACCGACTTCAGCTTCTGCCAGCACTGAATATTTGATCTCGGCTCCGCTCTGAACGATGGTGTCCGTCAGCTCGGCATTCGGTCCAATCGTGCAATCTTCGGCAATTTGGGTGCTGCCTGATAATACAGTACCCGGATATAGGACTGTATCCGAACCGATTACCACATCGCTCCCGATATATGTCGACGACGGATCAATTACGGTCACTCCATTCAGCATATGCCGGCGTACGATGCGTTCCCTCATTAAGCGCTCTGCTTCGGAAAGGGCAACCCGGTCATTCACACCAATGGATTCTGCAGGGTCATTCGTCATATAAGCTTCGATATTATCTCCATCACCGCGCATGATGCCGATGACATCCGTCAGATAGTATTCCTGCTGTGCATTTTGGTTGGTAATTCGATCCAAGGCGCTGAACAGCTTGGCATTGTCAAAGCAGTAAGTCCCAGTGTTAATCTCTTGAACGCGGTCCTCTTCAGGAGAGCAGTCCTTCTGTTCCACAATTTTGGTAACCGAGCCCGACGCATCGCGGATCACCCGGCCGTATCCCTGAGGCTGATCGAGGTGTGCGGTCAAAATCGTGGCAGCAGCGCCGCGCTCTTCATGCAGCCGGATCAAGCTTTCCAGAGTTTCCGCCGTCACAAGCGGTGTGTCTCCGCATATTACGATCGTCGTTCCGTTCTCCTGCGCGAGCAGTTCCTTTGCCATTTTCACCGCATGACCGGTTCCAAGCTGCTCTGTTTGCAAAACATACTCAGCCGCATCGCCCAAATAAGCTTTAACGGCTTCCGCCCCATGGCCGACAACGGCAATGCTGCGGGACACACCCACTTGACGAATTGTATCGCTGACATGACCGACCATCGGCTTGCCGCATACCGGATGCAGCACCTTATAAAGTTTGGATTTCATACGCTTTCCCTGCCCTGCGGCAAGGATCACAGCCAACCTTTTCAAAAGAATTACCCTCCTATTCTGAAAACAACCGGCATCTCTTGTTCAGCGTCGCCTGGTTTTCAGACCAGCTTTGTGCTGGACCTCCTGCTAAATAAGAAACCACATTGATTGTGCCGGACTGCTGTCATTTCCGCCCGCGTCATCGTTCGATGCCGGCGGCAAACTATGTCGTCACTGCCTTGCGGCATTATTGAAATTTGCATAGAGTTTACAACTCCATTAAGAATATATCTTATTCTAGAGAAAAAGAAAAGAGAGCCACAGTTAGTGGCTCTCTTTTCTTTAAAACCCCAATCGCGTCTCAAGTTACCCTTAAGCGCCTTCTTCAATCACTTCTTCCTCGACGGCAGCGCGTTCGTACTCAGCGAGTACGGCATCCTGAATTTTCTCGCGCGTGCCTGAGGAAATCGGATGAGCAATGTCGCGGAACTCTCCATCCGGAGTCCGTTTGCTTGGCATCGCAACGAACATTCCATTGTTCCCGTCGATAACCCGTATGTCGTGTACGACAAACTCGTTATCAATGGTAATGGAGGCTATCGCCTTCATTCTTCCTTCGGAGTTTACTCGGCGGAGTCTGACATCCGTAATTTGCATGTGTGTATTCACCACCTTTTTCCATTGAGGACTTGGTGTATAATTCCACACAACGAATCAAAATCCTTCTTTTTTTGTACAATTTGTATCCTGGATTAAGGCAATTTTTTCAAAACACTAAATTTTTATTGAATTGATGCGGTTTTTTCAAGTATTTTAACTTATTGTCAGCAGAAGTAGTTCCCAAGTTTCACTTTTATCTGCTTGCTTTTGGAGTCGACCGCTGTTAGATTCGCGAGCGATACATAATCATGCAAAAGTCTTTCTTCTGTATCGACTTCGCCTGATTCTACAAGCACTCCTACTCCTGATACGGTGGCATTAAATTCCACCAGCAAATCAACCATTCCCTGAACGGTTCCACCCGCTTTCATGAAATCATCCACGATCAGAACTCTTGACTTCTCAGGGAGCGCTCTTCTCGAAAGCGACATCGTATGAAGGCTCTTCTGCGATCCCGACACATAGTTAATGCTCACAGCCGAGCCCTCGGTCACCTGATGGTCGCGCCGTACGAGAACGACGGGAAGGTTCAGCTGTGCGGCTGTTGCGTAAGCGAGCGGGATCCCTTTCGTTTCCACCGTCATAACCACATCAATGGCACGATCCGCAAATACGGTGGCAAAGATCTTACCCGCTTCATTCATCGTAGCAGGCTGTCCGAGCAAATCGGACATGTACAAATACCCGCCCGGCAAAATCCGGTCAGGCTGCTCCAGCTGCTTGCAAAGCGATTCGGCAAATGCCAAAGCGTGCTCCCTGGACAGTCTGGGAATCAGCTTCACCCCGCCGGCCGCTCCCGCCAAGGTCTGCAGCTCTCCTGTTCCGTCTTCCTCAAAGACTTCTTTGATAATAGCCAAATCCTCGCTGATGGATGACTTGGCAGCCCCATAACGGTCAGCGAAATATGTAAGGGGTACAAGTGTATGCGGCCTTGCCAATAAAAATTGAGTCATCTCAACCAGGCGTGCGCTTCGTTTTAATTTTTTCACAGCAATTCCTCGCTATCTGCGATTGTTCAAAAACCGAATATTCTCATTAAAATATATCATTTTTGTACGTATATACACAAGGTTAACCGTTTTTTTATGTTAAAAGCCGTACTGCGTACACTTCTTTGCAAAAGCCCCGCAGCCCGTTGTATATGCGTGGGATTTTGGCCTCCTTCGAGACCAGGCCGAAAACTGTAGGGCCGCTGCCCGACATCAGCACGCCATCTGCCCCGAGCCGGATCATGGACTCCTTCAGTTGCTGTACTTCCGGATACAGCTTCAGGGTCACGTCCTCAAGCACATTGCCGAGCTCTCTGCAGACAGCCGCAAATGAATTCCCGCGTATCGCCTGTTCCATTCTCGTGGCGGACGGATGATGCTGTATTCTGTCAGCCCGTATTCGTCCGTAGACATCTGCGGTGGATACATTGATCGGCGGCTTCGCCAATACAACCCAGCATTGCGGCGGATTAGGCAGCGGAGTCAGCACCTCTCCACGGCCGGTCGCAAGCGCTGTGCCTCCCGTTACGCAGAAGGGCACATCCGATCCCAGTTCGGCGCCAAGCTCGCACAACTCTTCAACGGATATACCGAGCTTCCACAAACGGTTCAGGCCGCGCAGCGTCGCGGCCGCATCACTGCTGCCTCCTGCAAGGCCTGCGGCAACGGGTATCTTTTTATCAAGGTGAATATAGACACCTTTATTTACGTTATATCTGTCCTTAATCAGCCTTGCTGCCTGAAAGGCCAGGTTCTTCTCATCCAGCGGTATGTAACCGGCCTGACTTGATATGATAATGGTGTCGCGCGGCAGCTCGGACATTTCCAGCCTGTCCGCAAGATCAACCATGGTCATGATCATTTCCACCTCGTGGTATCCGTCAGGGCGTTTGCGCAGCACATCAAGCATTAAATTGATTTTAGCCGGAGCCTTCTCGTATATTCTCAAGGAGTTCACCCATCCTTACTCTTTCGCTCAAGACAATTTAACATATTATATCAAACCGAGCGTGTCAAGCATAGGAACAGGTAAAAAGCGGGGGAATCCGGCGCCCTGCCAAATCCCCCCGCTTCTGGAGCATGCTGTTTTGTTACTGCCGCGGATTACGTGAGGCGGCTTGTTCTGCAAGCTGGATCGCCCTTTTCACCATATTGCCGGCATCCTTGGCTTTAATACCGCCCCAGCCTTCCTCACGCACGGTATCGTAAAACCCCAAATCCTTGGCGAGCTCGTACTTCAGCTCCTCTGACATGATTCCTCTTTTTCTTCGGCTCATTGTGACCGCCTCCTTGAAAATGGAAACAGGGTGAATATTCCCGTTCATAGTATGCTCCCTGGGGCGATATCCTATCCTGAGCATGTATCAGGCAGCAAAAAACGGCGGAGCCATAAGCCACGCCGCTTGTTTGTGATAAATGGAAAGCTGCATTAGCGAAACTCGACGACCATCGGTCCATCGGCATCGTAAATGGTAACTTCCACGGATTCTGTAAGGATGTCAGCGTAACTGTAAGAAACACGCTTACAGCTTTGCTGCTCTTGGTCAAGCTTCACAATAAAAACAGAAGGGTACGTTTCTTCCAATACACCAGTTCGTTCAACGGTCTTGCGCCGACCGCCGTTAGCCTTCAGCAAAATCTTTTGCCCTACATGTGCATCGAGACTGCGTTTGATATCCAATAGCGCATTTTTAGCCATTGTTAACGACCACCTCTTTCCTAGCCCATTATAATGGATTTGGCGGTCATTGTCAAACCAAAGGAATTAATTATAACAGCAGACAAATTGTGTTGTCAATTTAATTTTTCCTGAAAAATAATGCACAAAAAAACCCCTGCAAGCAGGGGTGCGGCACATGCCGGTTTCAAGCCATATACATCTTATAGAGGTAGTTCAAAAAGTCATCTTTTGATCACGAAGTAAATCAGGAAGCGGACTCGACATCGAATCTTGAATTCAGCCGGGCCCAAGCGGATGCTTACGAAGCATGTTTCCTACGGAAACATTTCAGGTGCTCACGTACCTCAAGTACGCTCCGCTCCTCAGTCCCTAGCTTCATTCAACCTTCTCGGTGCTGAAAACCTGACTTTTTGAACTTGCACTTATATTGCAGAAGGAGTCACCTTCAATGTTGACAGGTTTTCCAGGCGCGGCAGACCCATCCGGTAGCTTCCCCGGGTCTCCACTCCCCCTACTCCCTGACTTCCACTGATCGTATGGTTAAATATGTCCCCCATATTGACCGTGTCCTTTATCGATGTAAAAGAAGCCTTGGCCGCAACGTATACCGGATCCAAGGCATGAATCAGGATACGGCCCGGGGAGCTGGCAAAATTCGCTCCTGCCCGGAGCAGCGCCTCAAAATGGGACTGGCATGCCCCTGCCACAATCGTAAGCGAGTCCAGATTCCTGTCGTACTGTCTTGCCACCTGAATGGCGGATACGAAGTTCTGTGAATTTTTGTAGCTGGACAGACTGTACAAATCATAAGGCTGACGCTTTTTGAGCACACCATCATGCCCAGTGATGACGACAATATCGGGGCGCGAGCGCGGCAGCAGCTTCAGCAGAGCATCCGCCATGGTGGACTCATGTACATGATACCCTTCGGCCGGAACCCTGAGCTGTTCATACAGCCTCATGCTTTTATGCAGATAATTGACATCCCCATCCAAATGGAGCACCTTGCCGGGCATTTCAAAATAGGATGCATTCCCGGCCTGGCTTTGGTTTAGCAGCTCATGCCCCCGCTCCGCCTGCTGCAGCCGTTCCTGCTTCAGGGAAGAGAGGGATTGGTGAGCTTTAATTTGCGCCTGCTTGGTTATGCCGTTCATCGGATCGGCCGGCACTTTGACCAGATCGCTCATAGGAGAGTCTGCCAGAAGCCGGAACTCTGTCCCTTTAATAATGGCATTATTGCGCCAGACTTCCTCTACGCGGAACGTCACGTCCCCGCCGTACGATTTGCGAACGACCAAGTCTCCAATGATCATCAATGTGTATCACCCCTGCTCCATCGTATGGGCAATACCCCGCTTTGGTTCCGGCCGTCTGAAATCAGGTATGGCAGGGCCGGTGGTTATCTATAGCCGGCTTCCAGCAGCAGCGTGCTCAGACGCGCGAATTCACCGATGCTGAGCGTCTCTCCCCTTCTGGAGGGTTCAATGCCTGCAGACCGCAGCAGCGGCTCTAGCGCGTCCTTATTCTCTTTTGTGAAGAAGCGGCTCTTCAGGTTATTGGCAATCGTTTTGCGCCGCTGGGCAAAGGCGGCCTGCACGACTTCAAAAAAATGCTGTTCGTCCGGCACCTGGACCGGCGGCTTCGGTCTTACACGCAGCCGGATGACCGCTGATTCCACATTGGGCTGCGGAATGAATACCGTGTGTGGCACGATGCATACCAGCTCCGGCTCACTGTAATACTGCACCGCTATGCTCAAGCTGCCATAATCCTTGGAGCCCGGGGATGCGGCCATTCGTTCAGCCACCTCCTTTTGAATCATAACGACGATATTCTCCAAAGGCAGCTTGTCCTCCAGCAGCTTCATCAGGATGGGAGTTGTAACGTAATAAGGCAGATTGGCCACCACACTAACCTTATCCACATCCGCAAAGTCCTCCGCAAACACCCCTTTAAGGTCCAGCTTCAGCACATCCCCATGACGCACACGCACGCGGTCGTACGGGGCCAGAACTTCGTCCAGAATAGGTAATAGCCGCTGATCAATCTCCACAGCCGTTACGCGTTTGGCGGAACGGGCCAGCCGCTCCGTCAGCGCTCCAATCCCCGGACCGATCTCAAGCGCTCCCTTTGTCTCATCCAATCCGGCGGCATCTACGATTTTTTGCAGTATATTCTGGTCAATCAGAAAATTCTGGCCCAGGCTCTTCTTGAACGAGAAACCGTGCCTTTGAATAATTTCCTTGGTCCGGCGTGGAGTCGCAATATCTTCAAACCCCTTCATGCCCATCACAATCCTTCGTTTTCAATTTGCTGTAATGCTTCCACGAATTCCTCGCGGCTGATCTGGAACATCGTCAGACGTTTATGAAGCTGCTTGCCGTTGCAGTAACCGATGCCCAACAGGTTGCCCAAAGCCATCCGGCGGGAGGCCGCCCTTGGATGTGTGATCAGGCCTGCGTTAATAAGGTCTTCCCAATCGATCAAGGGGCTGGCACCCTCCACCGTCGTGTGAACCCTGGCGAGCGCATGGCGAATTGCTTCCGGGGAAGCATTCTCCACTCCTATATCCCCTTTTCGGGTCGCTTCCGCTTCCGGAATAAAAGCCTGTTTGCAGCCCGGCACCTTGGAGGCAATAATCTTCCGTATCCGTTCCCCGGCATGATCGGGATCGGTCAATATAATGACACCGCGCCGCTTTTGAGCCATTGCAATTTTGCGAATGGTCATGGCATTGATGGCAGAGCCGCCGGTTTCAATGGTGTCGGCTTCAACCGCCCTTTTAACGGCAACCGTATCATCACGGCCTTCCACGACGATGACTTCCTTGATCATTGCTTCTTTCTTCCTTCCTGAACAAAAAATAAGAAGAGGATGATCATCCTCTTCTTAGCATGGCATCTTTATGATCTTAATACTATCCTAATCAGCGATTGAAATACAACCTTCAATCTGCCGATGGTTAATTCAATTCCGGCTTAACCGGCCCGATGACATATACCGTCATCCCGCTTTTACGGCCAAAGTTCATCGCTTTGTTTAAGCTCTCATAATACACATCAATTTTGTTACCTTTGATGGCGCCGCCAGTATCCTCTGCACGGCGGAAGCCGAGACCTTCAATATATACCCACCAGCCGATTGGAATCACGTCGGGATCCACGGCAATGGTCCGTCCTTCGGTTACGCGCGTACCGGAAGATGTCCGGGTACCAATGCCGGGCTGCTGTGAGGAGTAGGCTGTCATGGATACATCGTTTAACACTTTTGTATATTTAAATTCTATTCCTGCCCGGCTAATCGTACTGGCACTGGCCGTGCTTGCGGAATCGGAAGGTCCGGTAGATGCCGCCAGTACAACAGGCTTCTTCTTTGTGCCTACTGCAATAACCTTATCAACACGGTTCGTACCGACCTCTTTGCTGACCATGTGCTTTGAAACCAGTTTCCCGTCATGATACACCTTCTCGATATTCTGGATCATGACTCCGTCTTTACCGCTCACCAGGACACGGTTATCTCCCTTGTACAAGCTTGGGTCGGCCGTCTTGACGACTCTGTAAGGGATCTCTGCCTTTTGCCGAACCTGCTGCTTCGTTACACGGACGATTTTTATATCCATGTTAGAAGAGATTTTGGTCTCGAGGGAAGGGGAAACCTTATCTTCCGGTGACAAATCATAGCCCAAGGTTTGAACAGCGTCTTTTACTGTATTTTCGGTAGTGTACAGCTTTTTGGTTTCATAGCCTGCGGATACATTCACTTGGGTAGCCCGTGTAATGACTACACGGTCACCATCCTGGATGGCTCCGTTCACCGGCATGGAAATCTTATCATGAGGTGCCAGTGTAATGGAATGCTCTTCCAGAACATCCTGCAAACTTTCCCCGCGGGTTTCCACCGCTCTTGTCTGGCCGTTGACGACCAGAACCACTTGTTTCTTTGTCTGCGTGTACACCAGAATAGAGATCATGATTGTTAGTGCGATTAGAAAAATAGCGACCAGTGATGCGCGGCGCAATTTTTCATGCTTCCATCGCAACGCGTAAGACATGCTGGATGAGCGTGACTCATGGGCATCCCCTTGCTGGAAAATTCCCACTTCTCCGTCCTCCTTCATAGCCTCGCCGTCTAGAGTAATGCATGATTGAAATTGACGCGACTATACCAGATTTTCTACAAGACAAGCCTGACTGCAGCCTGCCCTGCATCATGTTCCCGTCTTCGCAGCATGGCGCCCCCCTTTACTGGTTCATAACTCCGTTATGTAACAGTATGTGGGCAAGTTCTCCCATATTCATAAACTAAAAAAGCCAGGAAAGAGTTAAGAGAGCTCTTTCGCGGCTTCCGTCAATGATTACGCGGAAAATCCATGCACGAGGTAGCTTCTCTCTTGATACGCTTACGGGGTTAGCTGTCGGGTTCGGACGTAGAGAGTCGCCCTAGTTCCAGTCACCCGCTCATGGCGGTTGCCTTCACATTCACCCCTAAGACCCAGAAAAGAAATCGAACTATGATGTCAGAAAGGAACAGCACACAGCAGCGTGTCTATGTCTGTAGGCTCCGCTGCAGCTCCCTTTCGGCCTGCCATCATATCGGTTCCCCCGTTCTCCATTACGGAGACTAAGCGAGACTGGTCCATGAAATGAACTATTGATCTGCTCCTTTACACGGCCTCAATAATTCACTGAAACGATGATATCCTGTTTATATGCATGTTGTAAAGCAGGTTTCAAGTGTTTTTCTCTAAATAATCGGTTAAAATATTGTAATAATCGCCGTTTTCCCGAAACATTTTTATGTTTAACTCCGTCTGTCTTTCTTTTTTAACGGTTTATCTCGTGTTTTCTCCCGATGTAAAATCGTTCCAGCCCATTTTGGGTCGTGACAGCCGCCAAATCCTCCACGGGGATTCCCTTAATTTGGGCAGCTGCCTCAGCCACCAATTTCACATAGGACGACTCATTTCGTTTGCCTCTGTAGGGGTGCGGAGTCAAGTAAGGGGAATCGGTCTCAATCAATAAACGGTCCATCGGCACCTGCGCCAAAACCTCTTTCGGCTGGCGCGCATTTTTGAACGTAATCGGTCCGCCAAAAGACAAATGAAATCCCATATTCAGACATAATTTAGCAATTTCCCAGCTGCCGGAGAACGAATGCATCACTCCACCAACCTCATGTGCTTTCTCTTCACGCAAAATTTTCACGATATCCTCATGCGCATCCCGATTGTGAATGACAATAGGCATTCCCAGCTCCCGGGCAAGTCCAATTTGTCGGCGCAGCACCTGCTGCTGAACATCCTTTGGAGAAGTATCCCAATGGTAATCCAGCCCAATTTCTCCAATGGCCACAACCTTCTCATGTTCGCAAAGCGATGCAATCCATTCCAAATCCCCATCCTGCATGGTGATGGCATCCACAGGATGCCATCCGACAGCTGCATAAATAAAATCATACATTTCGGCAAGCTTCATTGTACTGGGAATAGTCTCTCTATTAAAGCCGACATTGATCATCCGCGTAACTCCCGCTTCGACGGCATTTGATATGATCTGCTCTCTGTCTTCATTAAATTGTGGCGAATCTAGATGAGTGTGTGTATCAAATAATTCCAAGGATTGTTCCTCCTTAATTGGATTTAATTTAGATTAATTTCTTTCTTTGGCAATTTTCTATTTTTGCAACCTTTTATATCATGATGCTTAAGGCTGAAACAAATGACTTGAAGGTTATTTTACAAACAATTTCTGGACATCCGGCGGCAGTATATCCTTGATTTGCTCCAATTTATTCTGCGGGTAATACAGATGGTATTTCCCCCGGTGAATACCGCTGATCGAGCGGACGATATCCGATACTTCGGAAATTTCACGCACGTCGCCCTCACGATCAAGCAGCAAAATCTGGTTCTCTGTCGATCCGTCCTTCCGGAATACATCATAAGGAAGGTCTGTCGGAAAATCAATTTCCAGGTCATATTCGGGGTGGAGCCCGGCCTTCGCCAGAGCGTCCCGCAATTCATCAATCATAGCCATATCCATGGAATCGATTTGTACATATTTATATAGCCTACGATCTATAAAACGAGAGCACAGGTCGCTCAGAATAGGGTCCTCTTCTTTCTTCCATAGATTGAATACGGTTTGTATCAGAGATTCATCCAGCATCAGATACTGGCTGACTGTCAGATCACCGCGGATTAAATCCGGAAGAGGATCAAGCAGAAATCCGAAGGTATATCCCTGGTCCATAAGTTCCTTGGCCCTCCGGAAAATAAGCCGCAGTATGATTTCCGAGCTGCGGGTCACCGGATGAAAATAAATTTGCCAGTACATCTGGTAACGGGACATCAGGTAGTCCTCCACGGCATGCATTCCAGAATCCTTGACGACAATACGGCCCTTATGAGGGCGGAGCAAGCGCAGAATACGGTCAAGGTCGATGGTGCCGTAATTTACGCCAGTCTGGTAAGCATCCCGCAGCAGATAATCCATTCTGTCCGCGTCAAGCGGACTCGTTACGAGGTTGACTACAATCGGTTTGTCGTAGGTTTTTGAGATCACGGCAGCGACCTTCTCCGGAAACCCGGCTTCCACCTGGCGGAGGACTGTATTGATCTCCGTGTCTCCCAAAATGATGCGGCAGGTCCAATCCTCATGATTCATGCCAAAGGCTTCTTCGATGGAATGGGAAAACGGTCCATGCCCCACATCATGCAGCAGGGCGGCACACAGGGCGACCAGTTTTTCTTCTTTGGGCCAGTCTGAATATTCACCGCGTTCAAATTGGGAAATAATGCGCCGTGTAATCTCGTATACACCCAGAGAATGGGAGAAGCGGCTGTGTTCAGCTCCATGAAAGGTTAAATAGGAAGTTCCCAGCTGACGAATACGGCGCAGTCTTTGAAATTCGGGAGTATTAATCAATCGCCAGATGACAACATCCTGAACATGAATGTAATTGTGGACCGGATCTTTAAATACCTTCTCTTCCGTAAGCGGCTGCTGCATGAAATTCATTTGGCCTCAGCTCCTTCAAAATATTGTATATGTAAAGCAGACTGGATCGCATACAATTCGACACGAATGTCGAATTACGTCGTATTTAGGCTAATTTTGATTTCCAAATCGACAAATTCATTTAAACTTATTTAATGATATTAATCGTTGATTTCTAGTCATATTAGCAGGTTTGATTTTGAAAATTTAGGTTTCATGCCTAACTTTTAGGTTGACTGATTTGGGAATCGTTGGTATAGTTAAAATCAGAAAACAGAAAATTATGTCGAATGATGACAATTGAAACTTTTTATATGGCGAGAGGAGCCTGATTTATTATGATGAAATCTACTGGTATTGTAAGAAAAGTTGATGAACTTGGACGTGTCGTTATTCCGATCGAGCTGCGCCGTACACTGGGCATTGGTGAAAAGGACGCTCTGGAAATTTACGTTGACGGTGAGCGTATTATGCTCAAAAAATACGAGCCTGCGTGTATCTTCTGCGGCAATGCGGAAAATGTTACTTACTTCAAAGGCAAAATTGTTTGCAACGAATGCATTTCCGAAATCCCAACACCTGTGACAAAATAAGATTTATAGTATATAATAAAAAACAACAAACAACTGTTAATTCTAACCTTTTCATATCTCCTTGCTGCCTTCCGCGGTTGATCCCTGCCGTCGGAAGGTTTTTTTTGCATAAAATTCGGATAAAATTCATTTATTCCCCGGAAGACAACAGCGCATTATACACATCCCTTTTTGAAAGCGAGCGATCAGCAGCCGTACGTTTCATGGCCTCTTTCCTGCTGATTCCCTCAGACTCATAATGCTTTACGTGCTCCTGCAACGTTAATTCTTTCCACCATGCTTGTTTTTCCTCAGCTTCTTCCTGTGCGCTCTTTCCTTCAACAACCAAACAGTATTCCCCCAGAGGCGGATGCTCCTCCAGCCAAGCCAGGCAATCTGCTGCAGTCCCCCTCACCCATTCCTCATGAAGTTTTGTAAGCTCTCTGGCAAGCACGACTTGACGGTTTCCATATGCCTCCTGAATGGTGGCAAGCGTCTTGACAACCCGATGCGGCGATTCATAAAACAATAACGTGCCATGGGAAGCTTCAAATTTTTCTAGAAGGGAGAGCAACTCCTTCCGTTCCCGCGGCGGAAAACCGGCAAAGGTAAACCTTTCCGTATTCAATCCGGAGGCAATAAGCGCCGACAGAGCAGCATTGGCTCCCGGTATAGGGACAACGGCAACCCCTGCACTCAGCGCAAGTCGGACGAGATCTGCCCCCGGGTCCGAAATGGCCGGCAGGCCGGCATCGCTGACGAGCGCCAAATTTTTTCCTTCCATTATATAGCGTATCAGTTCGGGCCCGCTTGCCGACTTATTATGCTCATGGTAGCTGAACAGCTTCTCAGGAATAATGTCGAAATGAGTAAGCAATTTGCGGGTTTGCCTCGTATCCTCGGCTGCAATGATGCTGCACTCCTGCAGTGTCCTTACAGCGCGGAAGGTCATATCCTCCAGATTGCCAATCGGCGTACCTACCAGAAATAACGTTCCATATCCGTTAGTGCGGTCCGAATAGCTTTTTTGTACTGCTAATTTCATATCCATATATCTCCTTGGAGTTTATAGTTAATCAGCCTACCCTTCAATGTCAGGTTTGCTTTCCACTTGTGTCCCTGATTCCTTGCCAAAGTATATTTCCTGCATTTCAGCTGTGTATTGATTGCGTCCGTTGCCATCGTACACGATCAGCGGCGACAGCAGGCGTACATCCGGCTTCGCGTCCCGCATAGCCTCAATAAGCACCATATTGGCTTCCAGATGAGCTCGTGGATGCACGAAGCGGATACGCTTGGGCTCCAGTCTATGCATACGCATAAGAGATATAATCTCAGCAAGCCGTTGCGGACGATGTACCATGGAGACCTTGCCCCCGGTCCGGATGAGGCGGGTACAAGCCAAAATCACTTCCTCCAGCGTGCAGTTCAGCTCATGCCTTGCTATAGCCTGATGGGGATTCAGCTTGATATCGCTGCCATTCAGAGGCATATAAGGAGGATTGACCGTTATCGCATCATATACCCCATGTCCTGTTACTTCAAACAGGGTTCTCAAATCCCCTTCACGGATCGTAATCCTGTCCTCTAACCCATTCATGGCTACGCTGCGGCGCGCCATATCCGCCAGGCGGGGCTGAATTTCGATCCCTTCGATGGCCGCCTTCGTTCTTGTCGTCAGCAGAAGAGGCACCACGCCGTTGCCTGTACACAAATCGAGTATTTTTCCACGCACAGGTATGCCTGCAAATCTGGCCAGCAGCACGGCATCCATGGAAAAGCTGAACACTTCATCACTTTGTATAATGCGCAAATTATGAGTTAACAGATCGTCAATCCTTTCGGATTTATGCTTTTCTTCCATCATTTCGGTTTATCCATCCTTTTAAACTATATGGCTAAAGAAAAAGCCGCAGGCACGTGCCCTACGGCTTTGTATTTATTTATTCAAAAATGACAAGCAGAACAGGCAGTCGCCCTCTGTCCGCAAATGTCCGTAATACACATTGCATATATGAAAACCTTCATGATACAGCCTTGCCAAATTGTCATAGCCTTCACCCACAACCTCTCCAGACCCGGACTCTTCAGTCTCCGCGTCCTTCGCAGAAAGGGGTACAGGCTGCTCCGTTTCCGGCTCTTCCGCTCTTGCGTTATCGCGAATGAGCATTTTGCGCAGCTGTTCGTTTTCAATCGTAAGCCGCTGGTTTTCTTCCAGCAGTTCC
The DNA here is from genome assembly GCF_046098255.1 of Paenibacillus jiangxiensis. NCBI lineage: Bacteria > Bacillati > Bacillota > Bacilli > Caryophanales > Paenibacillaceae > Paenibacillus > Paenibacillus jiangxiensis. The sequence goes on along the minus strand of NZ_JBJURI010000038.1, from coordinate 6,988 downwards.
TTCACTGCAAGCTTCAGCTCACCCAGGTCATTATGCATCTGTCCCATTTGTGTTTCCATTTCGTGAATACGCGCAAAAACATTTAGTTTTTTATCCAAGATTCCACCCCGAAGCAACCTAATGGTTTACTTGACGACGACGTCGTCCATTGGAAGTTCCTTGACCTTGCTGATCTCGAATAGCTGTACATGCACCGTACGATGCTCTGCATTTATACCGACAACCTTGCCCTCTCCAAGAGAAGTAACGACCAGCTTGCCAACCTGCGGCAGCTCTTCCTTGGCGCTCTCATAGTTATCATGCTCAAACTTGAGGCAGCACATTAATCTGCCGCACAAACCGGAAATTTTGGTCGGATTCAGGGACAAACTTTGGTCCTTGGCCATCTTGATGGACACGGGTTCAAAATCACCCAGCCATGATGAGCAGCACAGCACGCGTCCACACGGTCCTATGCCTCCAAGCATCTTGGCTTCATCCCGAACACCGATCTGTCTGAGCTCAATACGCGTACGGAAAATACTGGCTAAATCCTTTACAAGCTCGCGGAAATCAACTCTTCCCTCGGCCGTAAAGTAAAAGATGATCTTATTGCGGTCAAATGTAAACTCAACGTCAACAAGCTTCATTTTAAGGCCATGGTCTTTAATTTTATTTAAGCAAATACCGAATGCTTCCTGTGCCGCTCGTTTATTCTCCTCAACAATCAGCGCATCCGCTTCTCCGGCAATACGAATTACTTTCTTTAGGGGCAGCACGACGTCCGAATCATTTACTTCCTTCTTGCCTACAACCACCTTACCATATTCGATACCACGCGCCGTCTCTACGATCACGCAGTTATCCTTCTCCAAAGGAAGCTCCAACGGATCGAAATAATACGTCTTACCCGCTTTTTTAAAGCGGACACCCACTACACTATACAAAAATAAACCTCCTTGTATGCCACTAGAACCTTAACTGAAGCCGTAACGTAATGGCCGCCATGGAAAGTTTAACGTTGCCTTATTAACAGCTCCGTCACATACGAAGAGTCCGCTGTCTTTAGGCGGTAATCGTACCGCCTGAATCCGACATGCCGATCAGAAGCTGCTCCACACACAGCTGACCGTTTACATTGTAGCGGAGCTTCTTCCTGCATTCCGCCGCCAAATCCATATACGAGACCCATTGTTCGGTGCTGCGGGTGATTGCCAGCTTGGAGATGCTCTCCAAGTGATCTATGAAAACAATGCTTTCTTGCCTTCCGTACTGGAAGTGCAGCATATCCTTGAACAGCAAATGTAACACCTGAAAAAAAGCGTCCAGATGCTCGGAAAGTCCTGTTTTAAAAATCTTCTGTTGAGCAAGTATAATCGAAGAATTTCCTCTGCTCATGGACTCCTTCACTAATTGTAACACTACATTTCTAATTTCTGCAAACCAATTCTGCTGGATAATTTCTCTGCAGGAATCCAGCCCAGAGGCCAAATGAACGGCACAACGAACCAACGCAGCAGGATGTCCCTCACGGATCAGCTCCTGCATCAATACTTCAGGTGACAATGGTGAAAATGGTACACGCTGTGTTCTTGATTGAATCGTGGGAAGAAGAGCCTGTCCATTATCCGAGATCAAAATGCCCACCGCCGGCACCTGGGGTTCTTCCAGAAATTTCAGCAGACTGTTGGCTGCCTGAACGGTCATCGTATCCGCTTGACTGATAATATAGACTTTCGGATTTTCGGTTCCGGCACGATAAGAAAAAAGCCGCTGCAGTTCTCGTATCTGATCTATTTTTATGCTCGCACCATCCGGTTCTATAACATAAAGATCAGGATGGTTGCCATGCTCTATTTTTCTGCACTCCAGACATTTTCCGCAAGCATCATCCTTAAGCTCCCGGCAAAATAAAGCCTGGGCGAAAGTAACCGCCATCTGCATCTGCCCGCTTCCGGGCGGGCCGCTAAACAGGTAGGCATGACTTACTCTGCCGGTACGGAGCGCATTTTGCAGCAGCCGCTTGGGCACATCCTGTCCGACAATTTGTTGAAAAGACATTATATATCCTCGCTTTCGGCGAACGGATCTATGATCCGGTATGCTCGGCAAAAAATAATCTGCCGACCCGACAGGCAAGCAGATTGTACTGGTAACCGGTCTAAGCCGGCCGTTAAACAAAATATAAGGGGGAATTCTAAAAAGCCAGATTGATCAGCAGCCCGCGAATTTCTCCGACTCCCTGCAATAGTTCAATTTTTCCCTGCTCTGTCTCTAATAATTCCTCGGCCATACGCAATAAAATGGAGTCAACCTCGTCAATCAATTTGTAGCGCTTGCTCCGCCCACGCCGATCCCATCCACGCGTATCCTTCATCGCTACTCCACGCCGAACCGTATCCTCCAGAAAACGTTTGACGAGCATTCTATACGCCTTCAGCTCCCGTACTGTCATGGATCGGGCCAGCCGGTCTCCCTGCATTTGTATTTCCTTGAAGCGCCGGTTCAGTTCTTCCTGAGTAGCCTGCTCTCCATTCTGGTGCATAATATCGGAGAAGCTTTTACTCTGAACAGGCTTGGAAGTCGAGTCGCTGGATGACAGGCTGCTTTGCAGCGGGCGGTAACCTGGATTGATTTTCATAACAATTGACCTGCTTTCTCCTGCTTCATTCATGCGGCAGCAACAGCGTAAATTTGAAAAACAGGCCGCATAAACAGCTTTGGGGATGCATATAACGCTGTGTGACTAAGATATCGGCATAACAGCAGTGAATTTATAGAGGTTGTTCAAAAAGTCATCTTTTGAACACGCATTTATAGATTAGAAATGTTCGAAACGGTCGACAGGCATGACGAACACAGTAGCTCCTCCGACCTGAACCTCTACAGGAAGCGGCAGATAGGAGTCGGTGGTTCCGCTCATCGGTGTGACCGGTGTAACCAGCTGTTCCCGTACCTTACAGCTGCTGCGGATGACCTCCATTACGGCTTCGACCTGGCTGTCATCTACCCCGATCATGAATGTCGTATTCCCAGCCCGCAGAAAACCGCCTGTACTGGCAAGCTTCGTCGCACGGAAGTTCGCCTTAACCAGTCCACTGGACAGTCTGTTGCTGTCTTTATCCTGTACAATCGCAATGATCAGTTTCATCCTGTTTTCCCTCCTTAAATTCGTTACAAGGAACGAATCAACCGCATTTTGTCCCTTATACCTATATAATTAAACAAAGATGCTCAATAATCCTCCAGGACCCGTTTGGCAAGGACCCCTGTCATCTGCTGCAGAACCTGTTCAGGCTGCTGTGCTGCATCAATTACAACGATGCGTTCCGGATACTGATGGGCGAGGTGCAAATAACCTTCTCTGACTTTATGGTGGAACGATATATCCTCCAAATCGAGCCGGTTCACTTCACTTCCCCGGTGAGCAGCTATTCTGGCCAGCCCAACCTCCGGTTCAATATCCAGATAGAAGGTTAGATCAGGCTGCCAGGAATCCACGGCAAAACGGTTAATGGAGCCCACCTCTTCCATGCCCAGTCCACGTGCGTAGCCTTGATACACCAGGCTGCTGTCTACAAAACGGTCGCACAGCACGAGCATCCCGGATTCAACGGCAGGTGCGACCTTTTCCACTAGGTGCTGGCGGCGGGCCGCTGCATACAGCAGAGCCTCAGTACGGGCATCCATATTGGTGTGCGCTCTGTCCAGAATTACAGACCGGATTTTCTCTGCTATTTCAATACCGCCCGGCTCCCTGGTCGACAAATAAGGCAAACCCCGACTTTCCAGGTACTTGGCAAGTTGCCCGATCATCGTTGTTTTTCCGGAGCCCTCGCCCCCTTCCAATGTGATAAATCTGCCTCTGCCCTTCATACGTTCCCTGCTTTCTTTATCTTTAGGTGTTAGAAAATTCTCATCCTCTGCAGCATCGTAAATCATACAACTATCTGACTTCCGGCGCTGAAGCGGAAGCTAAGCTGTCGTTACGTGAGCAATCTCCCCGCTACCTTCAATGGTGAGAGAGTTCAACATGCTTGTTCTTATTATAGTATACATTGGTCCCGTCTTACATCAAAGATATACCCGAATCGTGTTAAGCTTCTCATCGGTCGCTCCCTGACATTTCGCTCCCTGATCACGCAGCAGTTGAAGCCGTGCGGCAATCTCTTCTCCAATCTTTTCCCCTGGATAGAGAAGTGGAATTCCTGGAGGATAAGGGATGATCATTTCTGCAGACGTATATCCGGCACAGGCTTCGATGGGAACTGTTTTAATTTTTTCCGGGGATACAGGGGTTAAACGAAACGGTACCGGTTTGGAGACCGCAATTGCGGGTTCATTGTTCCACGTGGAAACCTTTTTAGGGTAAGAATCTATACCTGGAAAAGCACTGGGCATTGGCGGATTTTTATCTTGCTTATGTATATGCACAAATGCCTGCACCAGGTGATTAACGTCCGCTTGAGTAGTGCCCAGTGTGAATAAAAGGACAACATAACGCTCATCACTCATCTCAGGAACGCATCCTTGCTCCTCAAGCCTTCGCTGCAGTTCATATCCGCTCAAACGGCCGTAGCTATCCCAAACCACAACCTTAAACGGATCCTGTAAGGTATAGCCTTCAATATCCGATCGGGCTTCCGTCTGCAGGAGCTGAAACCTCGGTATCTCCCTAATCGCTTCCTTGAAGGCTTGTACGGCCGAAAGGCCCTTTGTAAAAGCGGAGGTACCGTTCATATGGAGATAACGGCGTGCCAGGTCAAGCGATGCCATTAAAGGATAGGATGGACTTGAACTCTGAATCATCGCCAAACGTTGACGGACAATTTCCCGGTTCAGGTACTTCCCTTGAATATGCAGCATCGCTCCCATGGTCATAGCGGACAACATTTTGTGCGTAGACTGCACAACCCCGTCTGCTCCGTACGACATCGCCGAAGGCGGCAGATCAGGATGCTGGCTGAAATGCGCCCCATGGGCTTCATCTACGAGAAGCGGGATACCGGCATGATGGCAAAGTTCAACGAGTGGCGCCAAACTGGATCCCATGCCGTAATAATTTGGTGAAGTGACAAGCAGCCCCTTTGCCTGCGGATAAGCGGATATGGCGGCCGCCACCGTGTCTGCTGAAGGCAGTGTGGATAGTCCGCTCGCCTCGTCTACATAAGGTTCCAGAAAAACAGCATCCGCACCCGCGAGCATTAACCCGTGCAGCACCGATTTATGAACGTTTCTTTGCACCAGTAAAATATCCCCCGGTTCTGCACATACCGTCAAAATTAAAGCCAGATTGCCACTGGTGCTGCCTCCAACGAGGAAATAGCTTTCCTCAGCCCCAAAACAATCCGCAGCCAGCTCCTGTGCCTGCCGAATCACTCCTTCCGGGTGATGGAGATCGTCCAATCCTGTAATCTCCGTAGCATCAATTGACATGACCTCTGCCAATAAACCAGCTATATCTGTTTGATCATATAATTGGCCATTTTTGTGTCCAGGAACATGAAAGGATATCTTTCTTTGCTCCCTGTATTGAATCAGGGCCTCCATAAGGGGAGCCAACTGTTTATTGATCTTTGGCATCGTGCATTCCTTCCGCTTATTCAAATTTTCGCACAGAATTGTACTGCCTTCCATTTTATCGTATACCGTGGGTAAATCCTATCTTCAGCAGAACTCATTCAACAAAAAAAGGCCTTAATAGGCCTCTGCTAAGCGTTTTTCTCCACCCAAAGCTGTTTTAACTGATGAATAAAAAAATGATATTTGGCATCTGTCGCATCCGTCTGTACCATTTCCGCCTCACAAGCATCACATATATATTCCGACAAGATTAATATACCTTCCGACTTGTAATGCCCGCAAATAATACAGCGATGCCCTTGTTCCTCTTGCATATCGAATCCCACCTTGATCCATTTACTATCAGTATTTGCTATCAGTATGGTGCAGTTTCTATTATTTTATACCTTTTCATAGCTGCAGTCATATTTATATACCTTATTCCAAGGCGGCAAAAGAGGTGTTTGTACCTGTAGGGCATTTAAAAAAATACATACTTTTTCCGATAATAGAAGAAAAGCGATTCAATTTTTGGGGCTGATATCTTACAATAGGCTTAACTTCCTCCTGCCTTTCTTTGGCTGAAGAAAGCAAGGGACATCCTGAACTAGAATGAAGGGAATGACTGTTTCCAATGCTGGAAGACAACGGTACCAAAGCCACGTACTATCATTACAAGTTAATTAGAAAGGTGAATATTCACCGCCCCCTCCTATGGAGCTATCTATCACTGCCTATATTAATGCTTCTTTTTCTTATGGCCGCCCTGCACTGGACGAGTTTCTTTCTCTTTGCGCTTGCTCTCCCCGTGATGATGTGGGTTCATTTTGTAATAACCCGTTCTTTTCTGGTCATTAAGGGCTCACCCTTCCTTAAGCGTTGGTCCTACAATTGGAGGCTGCCTTGGCAAGGGTATATGCCGGAGCAATATGTAGGCTATCCTACGTTCAGTGCCATACAGTTTCATGTGATGTGGATCGGGTTCTGCTTTACAATCGTTTTTCTCTTCTTTTCACCCCCGTCCTTCACCCTTTCCCTGCTGTTCTGGCACATATGGCTGGCAGGCCCGCGCTTGTTGGCCCTATATTTGCTGAAAAGGGAACGTAAAGACGGGATGATCAAGTTTAATAAGCAGGACGTATCCTACTATCAGCAATAATAAGCCCCGGTCACTCTCTTCCATCCTCGCCTGATACATACAAGTTGTTGCTGTAGAATGGTTCAGCTCCGACGAAACCTGATACATTCTATAACGAAAAAGAGAGCACCTAATGGGCAATGTCATTAAGTTTAGCTCAAAGACAAGAGCGGAAAATAAAATGGAATCGGAAACGGCATGGGGAAAAAGCCCTGTGCCGTTTGTTTTTTGATGCAAGCAAGGAAAAAGCGTACAGCAAACAAAGCAGATGGAATATCCGCTTAAAAAAGTGTTCATGTGAACCGAATT
>NZ_JBJURI010000037.1:31446-64245 GCF_046098255.1 Paenibacillus jiangxiensis | reverse complement strand
CGAACACGACCGTTAAGCCCTCCAGCGCCGATGGTACTTGGACCGAAGGGTCCTGGGAGAGTAGGACGTTGCCAGGCGAATGAACCACTGTCGATAATGACAGTGGTTTTTGTCATTTTTTGAAATAATAAATATCAAACCAAGTCCTCACATGAGGGCGCATCTGTTTTCCATTTCTGTTGACAGATTACATCCGCTTTGCGACACTTTAATTAGCATTACTGCTTTCATCCTAAATACATATGAGGTGGGACTATGGAAATTAGGCAACTGCGTCATGAAGAGTTCGAAGCCAGCACTGAACTGTCGCAATATGCTTTTCAATACACATTGTCTCCTGCGGAGCTTGAGGAGCAGAAAAAGAAATTCAAGCCTGAGCAAGTGTGGGGTGTATTCGATAGCGAAGAGCTGAATGCCAAGCTTACACAGCTTCCGCTGCAGGTGTACTTGCATGGAAAGCAATTTTCCATGGGAGGGATCGCAGGGGTAGCGACATGGCCTGAAAAGCGGCGCGGCGGGCTGGTCTCTCAACTGCTCAAACATGCCCTTGAGCAAATGAAATCGTCTGGGCAGACTGTTTCTTTCCTGCATCCGTTTTCTTTCCCCTTCTATCGCAAATTTGGCTGGGAAATCTTTATTGAACACAAGAAATACACAATTCCAGTAGACAAGTTTCCGTCCAAAACAGCAATAGAGGGAACGATCAAGCGCAACGTCCGGGATACAGAGCAATTAAATAAGGTATATCAACAATATGCACAAAAGTTCAACGGCACGTTGGTAAGAGACATGGAATGGTGGGAAAACCGCGTGCTGAAAGAGGATATCCAAACGGCTGTTTTTTATGCGGAAAATGGCGCCCCGGAAGGGTACGTTTTCTATAAGGTGCGGAATAAAGAGCTCTCCTGTGACGAATTTGTGTACCTGACTGAACAGGCGCGGCGTGCATTATGGGCCTACTTTGCCAACCATGACTCCATGATCGAGAAAGGGACCTTCAACTTTATTCCGGCCAATGATTCACTTCCTTATCTCCTGGCAGATCCGCGTATTAAGCAGGAAATTATCCCTTACTTTATGGGCCGGATTGTGGATGTGTCTGCGTTTGTAGAGCAATTCCCTTTCCAGCCATCCGCGCAAGGAGCCGAAATCACTTTGGCGCTCATAGATACACATGCGCCCTGGAATGAAGGAACCTGGAGATTGTCTGTGTCTAAGCAGGGAGAAGGAAGGCTGGAGCCTGTCCATGAAAATACCGAGGCTCAGCTCCAGTGCGATATAGCTGCGTTATCGGCTATGATGATTGGTTACAAGCGTCCGCAGGAATTGTTCCGCTGGGACAGACTTACAGGCAGCGCTGAAGCAGCAGATCTGCTCGAGCTGGTTGTTCCTTCCGCCCAAACTTTCCTGATGGATTTCTTTTAAACCCATTCAAGGACTCTTTTCTATAGTTGAAAAGGGTCCTTTTTTGCTTGAGAAACAGCTCAGAATGAATTAATCAAAGAAATATTGTGAAAAATGGAATTGAGCTCTTGGCAAATGAGAAAATTATGTTATAATGAAAACAAAGTCAAAGAAAGTCAAAGTCAACTTGATCAAAGAATTGAATTTTCTTCATCAAATCTGCACTTGTTCGGAAGAACAGTGTATGAATTGGGGGAGTCAAAGGTCACACTAATTCGTGATAATCGTCGCCAGAACTGATTCAGAGTGCAGGCGATCACCAGGCTGAGGGGACGCCGTACTCCAGATTCGTGACTTTTCGTTTTGGTTAAGTTCAATATACGGCATATTCTGTAAATGTGAAATAAGACTTCACATTTCTGTCGGTGGAGGATGATGAAATGTGCGGAATGTCTCCGATATTATTGAACAATATTTAAAAAGCATGTTAATTGACAGCCCTGAGGGCATCGTGGAAATCCAGCGTAATGACCTGGCTGACCGCTTTTCCTGCGTGCCATCCCAGATTAACTATGTAATCAGTACACGTTTTACATTGGAGAAGGGATATATTGTTGAGAGCAAGCGCGGTGGCGGCGGTTACGTTCGCATCCAGCGTGTAGAACTCCCGGCTCATCACGTACTCCATACGCATCTGCATCATAGCATAGGAGATGAGATTAGCCAATCCGCAGCGGAAGGGCTGATCTACCAGCTGCAAGAAGGGGGCTTTCTCAACAAAAAGGAAGCTGCCATCATGAAAGCAGCGGTATCCAGGGACACCATTGCTCTGAAGCTTCCTTACCGGGATCAGGTTAGGGCCAGAATACTAAAAGCGATGCTGATTGCGCTTTTGGCAAAATAGGCCTTGATGCCAACGGGCAGTCAGGCTTTTGACGTAAAGGAGGTATGTGCATGCTGTGCCAGGAATGTGGTAAAAGGCCGGCAACTCTCCATTTTACGAAAATCATTAACGGAGAGAAGACCGAATTTCATATATGTGAGACCTGTGCAAGGGAAAAAGGAGAGCTGATCCCCGGAACGTCGAACGGCTTCTCCATTCACAGTCTGCTTTCAGGCCTGCTCGATTTTGATCCGACAATCAAAAGTGCGGCGGCAGGGACGCAGAACCCGCAGTCAATCCGCTGTGAGGAATGCGGGATGACCTATGCGCAGTTCAGCAAAATCGGCCGTTTCGGCTGCAGCTCCTGTTATAAATATTTTAACGACCGACTTGATCCGCTGTTCAAGCGTGTTCACGGCAGTGCAGCCCATACAGGTAAAGTGCCGGTGCGAAGCGGCGGCAAGATGAAGATCAGACGCAGAATCGATGACTTGAAGAAAGAGCTGCAGTTCAAAATTCGCGCTGAGGAATTTGAAGCCGCTGCGTCAATTCGCGATCAGATCCGGGAGCTTGAAAAAGATATAGCACAGGAGTAAAGTCTTGTTAAGAGTAGGAGGGATGCGTTCATGCCCAATCTCCGCTTTACGGAAAAACCGCTTAGCGATTGGATGCGCACAGATGCTGCAGACTCCGAGATCGTCATAAGCAGCCGGGTCAGGATTGCACGGAACCTGCAGCATCTGCCTTTTCCGATGCTCGCCACCAACCAGCAGTCCGAGGATGTGCTGAACAAACTGACGGACGTTCTGCGCTATGAGGATGTTAACCGTTTCGGTCCATTCCATATCGTCAAAATGGCGGACACCGAAGAACTGGATAAAAAAGTGCTGGTTGAAAAGCATTTGATCAGCCCGAATCTGGCTTCCGAGTCCCGCAACGGGGCGGCGGTGATCAATGAGGATGAATCTGTCAGCATCATGATCAACGAAGAAGACCATCTTCGTATACAATGCCTGTATCCGGGATGCCAGGTGAAGGAAGCTTGGCGGAATGCCACTGCTATTGATGACGCTTTTGAAGCGCATCTGGATTACGCGTTTGATGATCAGCGGGGCTATCTGACGAGCTGTCCGACAAATGTTGGAACCGGTCTTCGGGCCTCGGTGATGATGCATCTGCCTGCACTGGTCATGACCCACCAGATTAACCGCATTTTATCGGCTGTCTCCCAGGTTGGACTGACAGTGCGCGGTATCTACGGTGAGGGGAGTGAGGCGATTGGCAATCTGTTTCAGATATCCAATCAGATCACCCTCGGGCAAACCGAGGAGGAAATCATTGAGAACCTGCACGGCGTCGTGCTTCAGATTATCGAGCATGAACGGGCTGCAAGATCCAGACTCATGAACGAGTCCATGCTGCGGATTACGGATAGGGTAATGCGGTCTTACGGGATATTGTCCCATGCGGCGATCGTGGACTCCAAGGAGGCGGCTCAGCGCTTGTCGGATATCCGCCTTGGTGTGGATCTTGGTATACTTAAGGAACCCTCCATACCGGTACTGAATGAGTTGAATGTCATGACTCAGCCCGGTTTTCTGCAGAAAAAGTTCGGGGAAGCGCTGGGTGCCGGTGAGCGTGATATGTACCGGGCCAAGCTGATCCGCGAACAGCTGGGAACCGCATAAGAGGCCATAATATTTATTAATTGGATAACAGAGTTTTTAGCGAGAAAAAGATTTGAATTTTTCAATGGAGGTGCAAGACATATGATGTTCGGAAGATTTACGGAACGAGCGCAGAAGGTACTCGCTTTGGCTCAGGAGGAGGCAGTGCGCCTGGGACATAACAACATTGGAACAGAGCACATTCTGCTTGGTTTGATTCGCGAAGGTGATGGAATTGCGGCTAAAGCGCTGATCGGCCTCGGCCTCGGTCTAGAAAAAATCCAGGACGAAGTGGAAACGCTGATTGGCCGTGGCCAGGAGCAGCCTACGAACATCGCTTATACACCTCGCGCCAAAAAAGTGATTGAGCTTTCCATGGACGAAGCACGCAAATTGGGCCATACCTATGTAGGTACGGAGCATATCCTGCTTGGTCTGATCCGGGAAGGCGAGGGTGTTGCCGCTCGAGTGCTGAACAATCTGGGAATCAGCTTGAACAAAGCGCGCCAGCAAGTGCTTCAGCTGCTGGGCAGCAGTGAGGCGGTATCCAGCAACAGCGGTGCCCCTTCCAATGTTAGCACCCCTACCCTGGATAGTCTGGCCCGCGACCTGACGGCTTCCGCGAAGGAAAGCAACCTGGACCCTGTAATCGGACGCAGCAAGGAAATTGAGCGTGTCATTCAGGTGCTGAGCCGTCGTACCAAGAACAATCCGGTGTTGATCGGTGAACCTGGTGTCGGTAAAACAGCCATCGCCGAGGGTCTTGCGCAGAAAATTATTGCGAATGAAATTCCGGAGACCCTGCGCGACAAGCGTGTAATGACACTGGATATGGGCTCTGTCGTTGCAGGCACGAAATACCGCGGTGAATTTGAAGACCGCCTCAAAAAAATTATGGATGAGATTCGCCAAGCAGGCAATATCGTTCTCTTCATTGACGAGCTGCATACGCTGATTGGCGCCGGCGGCGCAGAAGGGGCTATTGATGCCTCCAACATTCTGAAGCCTGCCCTGGCACGCGGCGAGTTGCAGTGCATCGGTGCAACGACGCTTGACGAATACCGCAAATACATTGAAAAAGATGCCGCTCTGGAACGCCGCTTCCAGCCGATTACGGTGGATCAGCCGTCTCCGGAAGAAGCGATTCAAATCCTGCATGGTCTGCGGGACCGTTACGAAGCGCATCATAGAGTGAAAATTACGGATGAAGCGATTGAAGCAGCCGTAAAACTGTCCGACAGGTATATTACAGACCGCTTCCTGCCTGACAAAGCGATCGACCTGATTGACGAAGCGGGCTCCAAAGTAAGGCTGAATTCCTACACGGTACCGCCAAATCTGAAGGAGCTGGAAAACCGTCTGGAGGATATCCGCAAGGAGAAGGACTCTGCGGTGCAAAGCCAGGAATTTGAGAAGGCAGCAGCACTGCGTGATACGGAGCAAAAGATCCGCGAAGAGCTGGACATGACCCGCAATCAATGGAAAGAGAAGCAGGGCCGCACAGATTCCGAAGTCACTCCGGAAGATATTGCACAGGTCGTATCGATCTGGACTGGTGTTCCTGTAAGCAAGCTGAAGGAAGAAGAAACGGAACGCCTGCTGAATATGGAACAACTGCTGCATGAGCGTGTAATCGGCCAGGATGAAGCTGTTAAAGCAGTCAGCCGCGCAATCCGCCGCGCCCGCGCCGGTCTGAAGGATCCGAAGCGCCCGATGGGCTCCTTCATCTTCCTTGGACCAACAGGTGTAGGTAAAACCGAGCTGGCCCGCGCATTGGCGGAAGCGATGTTCGGCGACGAAAATGCGGTCATCCGGATCGACATGTCCGAGTATATGGAGAAGCATTCCACATCCCGTCTCGTCGGGGCTCCTCCGGGATACGTCGGATATGATGAAGGCGGACAGCTGACCGAGAAAGTGCGCCGCAAGCCATACTCTGTCGTGCTGCTGGATGAGATTGAAAAAGCGCATCCGGAAGTGTTCAACATCCTCCTGCAGGTGCTGGAAGACGGCCGTCTGACAGACTCCAAAGGACGGGTGGTGGACTTCCGCAATACGCTGATCATTCTGACCTCCAACGTTGGGGCTGAAGCCATCAAGCGCAATTCCACGCTCGGATTTACGGCTGCAGTTGATGCCGGTGCGAACTATGAGAATATGAAGGGCAAAGTGATGGAGGAGCTGAAGAAAAGCTTCCGTCCTGAATTCCTTAACCGGATCGATGAAATTATCGTCTTCCACTCGCTGGAAGAGCAGCATATCGGCCAAATCGTTTCACTCATGTCCGAAGAGCTTCGCAAGCGCCTGAATGAGTACAATGTGGACTTCGAGCTGACGGATAAAGCGAAGGCGTTCCTGGCCAAGGAAGGCTTCGATCCTGCCTATGGAGCGCGTCCGCTGCGCCGGGCGATCCAGAAGCATATCGAGGACCGCTTGTCTGAGGAAATGCTGAAAGGCACGATTACCAAAGGCGATTCGCTCTTGATTGATGAGGACAATGGCGAGCTGTCAGTAACCAAGAAGGATAATGTAACGGCTAGATCCTGAGGACGGTTCTTTAGAAACTTAGGTTGCTTATATGAAAAAAATAGCGAACAGGGAAAAGGCTGTTCCCCGCGGACGAACCGCGGCGGGAGCAGCCTTTTTTTCTTGTCCGTGTGGGCCTGTTCCCATGCGCCAAAACGTTTGGAAAAGTTTGTGATATTGCTTTACGGCCCTCTGGTTCAATGGTAAACTTTTAATGCTGAAGTTTTTTTTAATCAAGGCCAACGAAATACGACAAAGATGTCGAAAAATCGCAAGGAGAATTGAATGGCCAAAGTAAAAACCAAATTTTACTGCACAGAGTGCGGGTATGAATCTCCGAAGTGGTACGGCAAGTGCCCGGGTTGCCAGGCCTGGAACTCCATGATTGAAGCAACGGAGACGGTGGTAAAAACCGCTGGGATGAATTCATCCCTTTTTCATAATAGTAAAGAGAAGCCGCTTCCCATCGTGGAAATTGAAAGTGATCAGGAGCCGAGAATCCTGACGGGAATCACGGAATTGAACCGTGTGCTTGGTGGCGGAGTCGTCCCGGGTTCCCTGGTGCTGGTCGGGGGCGACCCCGGAATCGGCAAATCCACGCTGCTCCTGCAAACCTCCAATGAACTGGCCCGCACCGGGCTTCGTGTGCTTTATGTATCGGGCGAGGAGTCGGTGCGCCAGACCAAACTGCGGGCTGACCGCCTGGGCGCTTTATCTCCCAACCTGTATGTCCTTTGCGAAACGAATCTGGAGACCATCGAAGAGGCTGTAGACAATATGAAGCCGCAGTTCCTGGTCATTGACTCCATACAGACGGTGTATTTGCCGGAGGTGACCAGTGCCCCGGGCAGCGTGGCCCAGGTGCGCGAATGTACCGCCCGCTTCATGCGCATTGCCAAAGGACTGGGCATCGCTACGGTACTGGTCGGGCATGTTACCAAGGAAGGGGCTATTGCCGGTCCTCGTCTTCTGGAGCATATGGTGGACTGTGTCCTGTATTTTGAAGGAGAACGGCATCATACGTACCGGCTGCTGCGCGCGGTGAAGAACCGTTTTGGTTCGACGAACGAGATGGGAATTTTCGAAATGGGTGAAGAGGGACTGCGCGAGGTTGCGAATCCTTCCGAACTCTTTCTGTCGGAACGGCCCCTTGGTGTGGCAGGCTCCACTGTGGTGGCCAGCATGGAAGGCACAAGGCCGGTGCTGGTCGAGCTGCAGGCGCTGATCGCTACCACCCACTTCCCTTCTCCGCGCAGAATGGGCACGGGAGTGGATCACCACCGCATGGGGCTGATCATCGCTGTGCTGGAGAAACGGATGGGCATGTTTTTGCAGAATCAGGATGCTTATCTGAACGTGGCTGGGGGCGTAAGGTTGGATGAACCTGCTGTAGATTTGGCCATTGCGGTAAGCATTGCGTCAAGCTTCAAGGATATGCCGACCAAGCCGTATGACGTTATTTTTGGCGAAGTGGGACTGACCGGCGAGGTACGTGCCGTATCCCGGGCTGAACAGCGCGTGCGGGAAGCGGAGAAGCTGGGCTTCAAAAGGGTGATCATGCCCGAAAAAAGCCTTAAGGGGTGGACGCCTCCTAAAGGATTGGAGATCATTGGAGTCGGAACTGTGGCAGATGCACTAGCAGCCGCATTAGATTAGGGGGCAACGAAAAAATGAAGGAAACGAGCCAACTGGAAAAAATGAATGAACTACTGCGGCTGGTGGCGCCGGGCACGCCCTTCAGGGAGGGGCTGGAAAATGTGCTGCGAGCCAAGACCGGTGCGCTGCTTGTGGTGGGCTACAGTCCGGAGGTCATGGAAGTGGTGGACGGGGGATTTTCCATTAACTGCGATTTTTCCCCGAACTATTTGTATGAATTGGCCAAAATGGACGGAGCCATCATTCTAAGCGAAGATCTCAAGCGGATTCTGTATGCCAACACGCAGCTGATCCCGGATTCCTCCATTTCCTCCATTGAAACGGGCATCCGGCACCGGACGGCGGAGCGGGTTGCCAAGCAGACGGGCAAGCTGGTTGTGTCCATTTCGCAGCGCCGAAATATTATAACATTGTACCAAGGAACGCTTCGTTACTCATTAAAGGAAATCGGTGTCATTTTGAGCAAGGCCAATCAGGCTATCCAAACGATGGAGAAATATAAATCCGTCCTGACACAGTCGCTTACCAACCTGACCGCCTCCGAGTTCGAGGAGCTTGTGACCCTCCCTGAAGTAGTCAATGTAATTCAGCGGACCCAAATGGTGCTGCGCATCAAAATGGAAATCAAGCGCTTTGTCAACGAGCTGGGCAACGAAGGGCGCCTGATCAACATGCAGATGGAAGAATTGATCGGCAATACCGAGGAAGAAGCCTGGCTGTTGTACAAAGACTACGCCAAGGAAGACAGCGACGAGAAAATTCGTGAAATCATCAACGGACTAAAGCATCTGACTGACGAGGAACTGCTGGATATGAGTCACATCGTACGGCTGATGGGGTATCCTTCTTCCGCGGCCGTATCCGAGGATTATGTAGCTCCTCGCGGATATCGGGTGCTGAACAAAATTCCGCGCCTGCCTAACGTCATCATTCATAATCTGGTGGAACGGTTCCATCAGTTGCCTCATGTGATGATGGCGACGATTGAGGAGCTGGATGAAGTCGACGGCATCGGCGAGGTGCGTGCCCGCACAATCAAGGAAGGCTTGAAGCGGCTGCAAGAGCAGGTTTTCATTGACAGACAAATGTAAATAACATACAATTAGCGGATGTTATTTGAAGATTATAGAATTTATAAGTTTTCAGCGGAGCTGAACAATTCTATAATCGCAAGAAAAACTTCCGCCAAACGCGGCCTGTCTTCTGTGAATTACGTCGACAGACGTTTTTCTTATTCGTGAGTTTATGAGGTGAAGCAATGATTATGAAGTCTATTCCGAACATGTTTACCCTCGGTAATCTGTTTCTCGGAATAATCGCCATTTTAATGGCTATCGACGGTCAGTACAGTCATGCAGCCATTATGGTTATTGTCGCCATGTTGTTGGATGGTTTGGACGGTCGTGTAGCTCGGGCGTTAAATGCGCAAAGCGAATTCGGCAAAGAATTGGACTCATTATCTGATGTCATTTCCTTTGGCGTCGCTCCGGCGGTAATCATGTATTTTGTTGCCTTTCAATCGGCCAGTCCTGCTTTGGCATGGACGGTAACGGCTATCTTTCCGATGTGCGGAGCGCTCCGACTGGCCCGCTTTAACGTAGTCAGTGGAGCACCCGGTTATTTTACAGGGCTTCCCATTCCTGCGGCAGGGGGCGTACTTGCTACACTATCCCTGTTTCATGAGGATATATCCCTGTTCTCGATGGCTGTCGCCACACTGCTGCTCTCTTATCTGATGGTCAGCTCGCTGAAGTATCCTAATTTCAAACGTGTGGGCCTGCCCAAAAAGGCAGTGTGGATCGCACCGCTGGTGGTGATCGGCGCCGTGGTGGTTGCTGTCCAGTTTTCCGATCAGCTCTCCAAGCTGATCTTCGTGCCGCTGGTTCTCTATGCGGTGTACGGCATGAAGCATAACATCCAAGCGATTGCCAGAAAAAGACGCGCCAAGCGCCGTCGCTCCGAGGACAGCAACAACTATCGCCACTCGGAGCGTTAAACAATCAAATACGATAAATAAAAAGCATTTATTTCCCTCACAGTCAGGAGAAATAAATGCTTTTTTTTGTAGAGTTATCCTTGCTGAAGTATATAAACGGTCATGACATATTAAATAAACCTAAAGTAGAGCATTTGCGCGATTCATTCTCGACGACATCTTCCAGACGGATATCCAGCAGGTTGCACAAGGCGGACATGTAAAAAAGACTTCGGCCCAGCTCGGCGGTGATCACTTCCTTGCAATTCTCACACAACTGCCCCTGCACGTGATTGTCCAGCAGCTCCTTGGCTTGCTCAAGCCTGCTTTCTGATTCATAGTCCTGCTTCTTGGCATGAAGCTCTATACAACCGCATTCGGTAACAGCTTTGGCTACCACACGGTTAACAGCAGCGCCTGATTGGCCTGTTTTGGACAAAATATCCAGCAAACTGCGGTGACGGAGCAGCAGCTCGGAAACCTGATCCTGAAAAGCATGTAAGCTTTGTGCGCTCATATATCGCTACCCACCTCTAATTATTTAGGAATAAGTTCATTATAAGTCAGCCAATTGAACGCTTTCAACATAAAATTCCAAAGAAGGATTCTGCTAGGCGTTCGTGAAAAGATAACATGTGTAAAAAATTTACAGCCTGCGATTACCGAAGGTGAAAGTGGACCATACTGGATAAAGGGAAAACTAAATTTTGGAATTGAAAGGTTTTAGGAGGTGTAGGACTCGATGTTGAGAAGGGCTATCTTAATTTTTACCGGTTTATGCGGTTCCTGGTTCGGTTACACATTGTTCCAAAAAGCGTCCGGGACCGTGTCCTGGATGCCGGAATGGATGAGAGCGACCGCCGCGGGCGGCTTCATTTGGGTGGTGGCCGGGGCGGTGCTGTTTATGGTGCTTTGCAATATCGCCGGCACAGCGGCAGCGTATCGGGTGCAAAAGGGAATTGAGGGTCTGTCCAAAATTCCGATGAATGAAATGGCTGCCGGCACGACAGGACTTGCGGCCGGGCTGATCCTGTCGATTCTGCTGTACCCGGGCCTGTCCTGGCTTGGACAAGCCGGTCAGATTCTGCAAGTAGGCGTCATGATCGTTTGCGGTTATGTCGGTCTTATGGTGGGGTTGGAGAAAAGGGAGGATCTGGCGTCTTTTTGGAAATCAGGGAGATTCGGTCGTGAGGAGGTGCAGGAGGGCAGGGGAATTGAGGAGCATAAAATTTTGGATACGAGTGTCATCATTGACGGAAGAATTGCGGATATTTGCAAGACGGGTTTCATTGAAGGGACTATTGTCATCCCTGAATTTGTGCTGGAAGAGCTGCAGCATATTGCGGATTCCTCCGATCTGCTCAAACGCAACCGCGGCCGGCGCGGGCTGGATATCCTGAATAAAATTCAGAAGGAGCTCGATGTGAAGGTTCTTATCTACGAGGGGGACTTCGAGGAGATCTCCGAGGTGGACAGCAAGCTCGTCAAACTGGCGAAGGTGCTGCAGGGCAAGGTTGTAACCAACGATTTTAACCTGAACAAGGTCTGCGAGCTGCAGGGGGTATCTGTACTGAATATCAATGACCTGGCCAATGCAGTCAAACCTGTCGTGCTTCCGGGAGAGGAAATCATGGTGCAGATCATCAAGGACGGCAAAGAGTACGGTCAGGGCGTTGCCTACCTGGACGATGGAACAATGATTGTAGTGGAAGGCGGACGGGACTATATCGGGACGACGATGGAGGTGCTGGTGACCAGCGTGCTCCAGACATCGGCGGGCCGAATGATCTTTGCCAAGCCGAAATTATTGGAAAAAGCCCAGTAAAAGCGGTATGATGGTAGCTGGATGAAAGAGTCCGGGATAAAGTCCCGGTCCGCTTCATTCCATTTATCATACTGACGTTAAGGCGGGATATGCGCTATGAACAACAGCTTGGGCGTCGTCGTTGTGGCGGCAGGACGCGGCACCCGCATGGGAACTGCGGAGAGCAAGCAGTTTCTGCTGCTGCAGGACAAACCTGTTTTTATATACACGCTTGAGGCGTTTGCGGCTGTGCCCGAGGTAAGCGAGATTGTGCTCGTTACTGGAGCGGATGATGTGCAGCGGTGCCGGGAGTGGATTGACAGGCATCAGATCGCCAAAGTTACGAACGTCATCGCAGGGGGCTCCGAACGGCAGCATTCCGTACTCCGCGGACTGGAATGTCTGCGCACCGAATGGGTTATGGTGCATGACGGTGTCCGTCCCTTCGTGGGGCGGGATGAAATCCGGAGATGCCTGGAGACTGCCCGGGAGTTTGGCGCTTCCATACTTGCCGTGCCGGTGAAGGATACGATCAAGCAGGTTAATGAAGAAGGGGTGATTACGGCTACGCCGGATCGCCGGAGTCTGTGGAGCATTCAAACGCCACAGACTTTTCGTCTTTCTGATCTGCTGCGGGCTCATGAAGCCGCCGAGCATGAAGGCTTCCTCGGGACGGATGATTCCATGCTCGTTGAGCGGCTGGGCATACCAGTGCGGGTCGTGGAGGGGAAATACACCAATATTAAAATTACGACACCGGAAGATTTGGATATTGCGCAATTATGGACAAGCACAAAGGGAGAGGATGTAAGATGATTCGTATAGGACAGGGTTTTGATGTTCATCAGCTGGTGGAAGGAAGGCCGTGCATTATCGGGGGGGTGACGATTCCTTACGAGAAAGGGCTGCTTGGCCACTCGGATGCCGATGTGCTGCTGCATGCGATTACGGATGCCATTCTGGGTGCACTGGGTCTTGGCGATATAGGAAAGCATTTTCCGGACAACGATCCGGCCTTCAAGGATGCGGACAGCCTCAAGCTGCTGGAGCATGCCTGGGCGCTTGTCAAGGAGCAGGGCTATCGTCTTGGGAACCTTGACGCGACGATCATCGCACAGAAGCCGAAGATGGCCTCGTACATACCGCAGATGGTTGAAGTGATTGCCCGTGCGCTCGGCGCGGAGGACTTGAGCCAGGTGAATGTCAAAGCGACAACGACGGAGCAGCTCGGCTTTACCGGCCGCGGTGAGGGCATTGCAGCACAGTCTGTTGTCTGCCTTGTGAAGGGTATGCTATCATCTTGAGAGATTAGAGACACGGAGGGGATCTACATGAGCACAGAGGTTCGTGTGCGTTATGCGCCAAGTCCAACAGGACATCTGCATATCGGCAATGCCAGAACGGCGCTGTTCAACTATTTATATGCCAGAAACCGGGGCGGAAAGTTTATTATCCGGATCGAAGATACAGATGTGAAACGCAATATTGAAGGCGGAGAAGAAAGCCAGCTGAAGTACCTGAAATGGCTCGGCATGGATTGGGACGAAAGCGTGGATGTCGGCGGAGAATACGGGCCTTACCGCCAGACGGAACGGCTGGATATTTACAAGGTCTACTGGCAGGATCTGCTGGATCGCGGCCTTGCTTACCGCTGTTATTGTACGGAGGAAGAGCTGGAGCAGGAGCGGGAGGAGCAGACCGCCCGCGGCGAGACGCCGCGTTATTCCGGCAAGCACCGCGACCTGACTCCGGAGCAGCGGCAGGCCTTCGAAGCGGAGGGACGTGTGCCGAGCATCCGTTTCCGCGTGCCTGATGAGCGGGAATATACATTTGATGACATAGTAAAGGGCAAAATTACGTTTAACTCCAAAGAGTCGGGCGATTTTGTCATCGTTAAAAAAGACGGCATCCCTACCTACAATTTTGCGGTAGCCGTTGACGACCATTTGATGAAAATCACTCATGTGCTGCGCGGCGAAGACCATATCTCCAACACTCCACGCCAGCTGATGATTTATGAAGCTTTGAGCTGGGAGCCTCCGGTCTTTGGGCATATGACACTCATCGTCGGCGAGGATCACAAAAAGCTCAGCAAACGGAATGAATCCATCATTCAGTTTATGGAGCAGTATGACAACCTTGGGTATTTGCCTGAAGCCATGTTCAACTTCATTGCGCTGCTTGGCTGGTCCCCGGAAGGTGAAGAGGAGATTTACAGCAAAGAGCAGCTGATTGAAATCTTTGACGCCAACCGCTTGTCCAAAAGCCCGGCCGTATTTGATCCGAACAAGCTGGCACATTTGAACAACCATTATATTAAGCATGCGGATCCCGACCGGATCGCTGACATGGCAATTCCACATCTGCAGAAGGCAGGACGCCTGCCGGCCAGTCTTACGCCGGAACAGCAGGAGTGGGCCAAGGCGCTTGTCCGTTTGTATCAGGAGCAAATGACGGCCGCTTCGGACATCGTTCAGCTGTCGGACGTATTTTTCCGTACCCATCTGGAGCTGGATGCGGAAGGAACAGCGATCCTTGCGGAGGAGCAGGTGCCGGTCGTGCTTAAAGCTTTTGCCGATAAGGTTGAGGGGGCTGAGGAATTTACAGCTGCACGCATAGCCGCGTTAATTAAAGAGGTGCAGAAAGAAACGGGATTCAAGGGCAAGCAGCTGTTCATGCCTATCCGGGTTGCCTTGACCGGTCAGACACACGGGCGTGACTTGAATGAAACGATATATCTGCTTGGAAGGGATACGGTATTGGACCGTCTCCGCTCTCAGATCAAGGGATAATGGCGCTTTATGGCAAGGAGCGGCTGGAGCTGCTTTCTTGTCAGATTGCTTTCTTTTCGTTATAATAAACTCCATCAGAAAACCAACATTTTGCGTGTTAGATGGATCGTTGTTTCATATATATGATTTAGATTAAAAAGCTGGGAACAGGAGAAGTACGCTGCAACAGGGCATTTTTCAGAGAGAACGGTCAAGGGTGCTTCCCGGGCTGCGAGCCGTTCAAATGACCTGCAGGGGAAATGCGCCTGGGAGCTGTGCAGTTGAACCGGCATGCCGGACAGATTGTGCCGTGTCGTCCGCGTTACTGGACTGGAAAGAGGAGGTGCCATGAACTGTCCTGTCTACGGGAGCATGGAACACCTCAAGCAGAGTGGAACCACGTTGAAACGTCTCTGCAGCACAGGCTGCAGGGGCGTTTTTTCTTGTCCCATTTGCCAGTAATTCAAAAACTCGGCGGCTGCCTTACAAAAGGAGCAAGGAGGGAAGGGCATGTTCAGGCAAATGAGATCTGATATTCAGACAGTATTGGATAACGACCCGGCGGCAAGAAGCAAGCTGGAGGTGGTTTTCACCTACTCGGGACTGCATGCCATTTGGGCGCACCGGATTGCGCACGCCTTTTATAAACGCCGCTGGTGCACACTATCCCGCATCATATCGCAATTGTCCCGTTTTATGACAGGCATTGAAATTCATCCGGGTGCCCGGATCGGAGAACGTCTGTTCATTGATCATGGCATGGGGGTTGTGATCGGCGAAACTTGTGAAATCGGCAATGATGTCGTCATTTATCAGGGGGTAACCCTGGGCGGCACAGGGAAAGAAAAGGGGAAGAGACATCCGACAATCGGCAATAATGTAGTTATCGGGTCAGGGGCCAAAATTTTGGGCTCCTTCAAGATCGGGGATCAGTCCAACATAGGCTCCAATTCGGTCGTATTAAAAGAGGTTCCTCCGAACAGCACGGTTGTCGGCATTCCTGGCAAAATCGTGCGCCAGGATGGCAAACGCCAGGACCGGCTCAGCCATCAGCTGCCCGATCCGGTGGTTGACTCAATTCGCTCGCTGCAGGAGGAAATTGAACGGCTGCATGCCGAGGTGGCCGAACTGAAACGGGAAAAAGCCAGATGCAATTAACATATAGTGAAAAAAGGGGAATTCGATAAAACCGGCGGTTTTATCGATTGACCTTAGTGAAGATTACAAATCAACCAGGGAAGCTGGCCTGTTTCCGGATGCTGCAGCTGTACGGCGGAAGGATTGCAGGATAGGAGGAGTACGTTTATGGCACTTCAAATCTATAACACGATGTCAAGGAGCAAAGAGCTGTTCGAGCCGCTTGAGCCGGGAAAAGTGAAATTGTACGTGTGCGGTCCAACAGTATACGACTATATTCATATCGGAAACGCGCGTCCGATCATTGTGTTCGACGTTGTTCGCAATTACTTGCAGTATTCCGGTTATGATGTGAACTATGTGTCGAATTTTACGGACGTCGATGACAAATTGATCCGCAAAGCCGAGCAGCTCGGCACGACGGTTCCCGAAGTGGCCGAGCGTTTTATAAAGGCATACTTCGAGGACCTGGAAGGTTTGGGTATTCCGCGTGCCAATGCCCATCCGCGGGTGACGGAAAGCATGGATATGATCATCCGCTTCATTCAGGATCTGGTGGACCAGGACTATGCTTATGAGAACGGCGGGGATGTTTTCTTCCGGACGGAAAAGTTTAAGGATTACGGGAAGCTGTCCGGTCAAAACCTGGAACAGCTTCAGTTCGGCATCCGCATCGGGGTCGATGAGCGGAAAGAACGCCCGGAGGATTTCGTGCTGTGGAAAGCCGCCAAGCCTGGCGAAATTTTCTGGGAAAGTCCGTGGGGAAAAGGGCGTCCCGGCTGGCATATCGAGTGCTCGGCCATGGCTCTTCATTATCTGGGGAAAACGCTGGACATTCACGGCGGTGGTCAGGATCTGCAGTTCCCGCATCATGAATGCGAATGCGCCCAGTCCGAGGCGCTGACCGGCGAGCCTCTGGCAAGATACTGGATGCATAACGGATATATCCGCATCAACAACGAGAAAATGTCCAAATCGCTCGGCAACGGCATCCTTGTGAAGGACCTGCGCGCCCGCTACAAGAAAGAAGCCATCCGCTATTTCATGCTGTCCACTCATTACCGCAATCCGCTGAATTTTAACGATGAGACGATGGAACAGTCGGAAAAAAGCGTGGAGCGCATTGCCAATGCAGTGACCAATCTCAAGCACCGTCTTGAAACCTCCACGGAAGGAGACGGTAAAGTATCCGCGGAGCTTCAGGAGAAGCTGGGGCAAATTCGCGCGCATTTCCGCGAGAAAATGGACGATGATTTTAATACGCCGGACGCTATCACGGCTTTGTTCGAATGGGTAAGCGAAACGAATCAGGTGCTTCAACAGGATGTAGTCAATAAAGCCGAGCTGCAGGCGCTGCTGGATACCTTCCAGGGCCTGAACAGTGTGCTGCGGCTGTATTCGGAGGCAGGTGAGGAGCTGCTGGACGAGGAGATCGAGCAGCTGATCGCTGAACGCGTGGAAGCGCGCAAGGCGAAAAATTGGGGACGGGCGGATGAAATCCGTGACCTGCTCGCTTCTAAGGGCATTCTTCTTGAGGACACGGCGCAGGGCATGCGCTGGCGGCGCAAATGAGCGGGGAGCATATGAATCTGGAGAGAGAGGGCTTGGACGGGGGCTGGTTTTCGTACCCGCCCTCCAAGCCGGCCCGGCTGATTCCGCCGATTGCGCTTGCCTATATCGGAGATGCCGTGTATGAGGTGGCCGTCCGCCAGTATCTGCTTGCCCAGGCGAACCTGCGTCCGAACCATCTCCACCGGAGAGCGACAGGATTCGTCTCGGCCAAAGCGCAGAGCAGAATTTTGCAGATGCTGGAGCAAAATTTGACGGAAGAGGAGCAGGATATTGTCAGACAATGCCGGAACGCAAAATCCGGCAGTGTGCCGAAAAATGCGGATGTCCTCGAATATCGCCATGCCACTGCGCTGGAAGGGCTTTTCGGCTTCCTGTATTGCGACGGCAGGCTGGATCGGCTGCGTGAATTGATCGGCAAGGGTATCGCTTTAATGGACGAAAGCAAAAAATAAGATAAACGAGCGGACTGCCGTGACATAAAGTGACAATAAGAGCAGACCGCGCTTGAGAGAGGAAGTGCAGTATGGAAGAGGAATGGATTGCGGGCAAGCATTCCGTGATTGAGGCGCTTCGTTCAGGCCGTACAATCAACAAAATATGGCTGGCGGAAAATGCGCAAAAGCATCTGACACAGCCGATTATCGCGGAGGCCAAAAAAGCCGGCGTTATCGTTCAGCAGGCCGACAAACGCAAGCTGGATCAGATGGTGCCGGGCATTCAGCATCAAGGGGTAGTGGCACAGGCTGCGCCGCATGCGTACGCGGAAGTGGAGGATTTGCTCGCGGCGGCGGCTGAGAAGGGACAAGCTCCTTTTCTGATTTTGCTTGATGAAATTGAAGATCCGCATAATCTGGGTTCCATTCTCCGCACGGCGGATTGCACAGGCGCACACGGCGTTATCGTGCCCAAGCGTCGTTCGGCAGCTGTTACGGCAACGGTGTCGAAAACTTCTGCAGGAGCTGTCGAATACGTGCCGGTTGCGCGGGTGAGCAATCTTGCCCAGACCATCGACCGTTTGAAAGAAGAAGGAATCTGGGTCGTGGGGACAGATGTCAACGCTGCTGAACCGGTTTTTGGCAACGGGGTGTTCAACGGACCGGTGGCGATTGTGATCGGCAACGAGAACAAGGGTATGGGACGGCTTGTACGGGAAAAGTGCGATGTGCTCGTCAAGCTTCCCATGGAAGGTCGTATCAATTCGCTGAATGCATCGGTGGCAGCGGGCGTCGTGATGTACGAAGTGCTGCGCGGACGAATAGCCCGGTCCTAGCAAATGGCGGATACGCGCGATGTTCTGCTGGTGGATGGCTATAACATGATCGGAGCCTGGCCCGAGCTGTCCGCACTTGCCAAGTCCGGCCTGCAGGAGGCGCGGGACAGGCTGCTCGAGCGGCTTGCTGACCACCAGGCGTATTCCGGTAGGAGAGTCATCGTTGTATTTGACGCCTACCGGGTGCCGGGACTCGGCAAAACCTTCTCGCAGAGCAAAGTGCAGATCTATTTCACGAAAGAAAAAGAAACGGCTGATGAATGCATCGAGCGGCTGGTCAGGGAGCTCAGCAGCCGCAGAAGATCCGTATATGTAGCTACCAGCGATCTGGTTGAGCAGCATGTCGCGTTTGGACAGGGCGCTCTCAGGATATCCGCGCGCGAGCTTCTGATTGAGGTGGAGGAATCCGAACGGGAGGTTCAAAAGCGGATTGAACAGAATACGGAGCGGGTTCAACGCAACACGCTTGACGCTTCGCTCAGTCCGGAAATAAGAAAGATGTTTGAAAAATGGAGGCGGCAGTAGCAAAATCCCATTGATTTCAAGGGGTATCATTTGGTTCCATATCAGACTTAAATTAATCTTTTTGTAGCGGGTGTGGTTGACGGTTCTCGGGGCATTGGCGTATACTTGTCGTATATTTTGAGTAGTAACGGGTACCTTGCGTTGCAGCCGGAGGGATTGTTAGTGAGTGTCGACCTCAAAGATATCATGTTGTCAGTGTATGATTACAAGAATGATGAAGACATTGTCGTAGCGGTCCATGAAGGTGACAGCGAGGCGCTGGAATTTCTGATTAATAAATATCGGAACTTTGTCAGAGCCAAGGCGAGATCCTATTTCCTGATTGGTGCTGACCGGGAGGACATTATTCAGGAAGGTATGATCGGTTTGTACAAATCGATCCGTGACTTCAAGGGGGATAAGCTTGCCTCTTTTAAAGCGTTTGCCGAGCTTTGCATCACGAGGCAGATTATTACAGCCATCAAGACGGCGACACGCCAGAAGCACATCCCGCTGAATTCCTATGTATCCCTGGACAAGCCTATTTATGATGAAGAATCGGACCGTACCCTTATGGATGTGATCTGCGGCTCGCGGGTAAGTGATCCGGAAGAGCTCATTATCAATCAGGAAGAGTTTGTCGGGCTGGAAGACAAGATGTCGGAAATTTTAAGCGATCTTGAACGAAAAGTGCTGATGCTGTACCTGGATGGTAGATCTTATCAGGAAATCGCCGTTGATCTCAACCGCCATGTGAAATCTATTGATAACGCACTGCAGCGGGTCAAACGCAAGCTTGAAAAATATCTGGAAGTCCGCGATAATTAAAGAAAGCACATTGCAGGAAAAAGGCTCGGTTATATGAGTCTTTTTTTGTTGCATTCGTGTGTTCACAGGTTTATAACGCTTCGAATTGATTTATACTTGATTAGTATAATGCCGGACAGTCTGAGAGTTTCAAAAAGGAAAACACCCCCCCAGCGGCCTTTGCAAAACTTGCTATTACGTAAGGGGAAAATGCGCTTAAACATTCGTTGACATGGTACACCCCTTATGATAAAGTGTTTTAGGTAGGCCTAAATTTGCGTTTTTTAGGACCAATTTAGAGACTTCCTGTTCGTCGGATGTCTTCGGGAGGTGCACATCATGCGGGTAATTATCACTTTGGCTTGTACGAATTGCAAACAAAGAAATTACACAACAACCAAAAACAAGCGTAATCACCCCGACCGCATGGAGATGAAGAAATTCTGCAAGTTCTGTAACGAGCAGACTCCTCATCGTGAAACCAGATAGTTTTATGGAGGTGTAGTCGGCGTGAAACGCAGTTTCAAGTCTCTGTTTTCCTTTTTCTCTGAAAGCTGGGCTGAACTCAAAAAAGTTCGCTGGCCCAATCGTAAAGAGTTGACTAACTATACGCTGATTGTCATTGGGACAATTGCGTTTGTCACGATTTATTTTTGGGTTCTGGATATCGGCATTTCTGCTGTGATCGAAGCGATTATCTAAGAAGGGTCCCAGGTGGCTTGATATGGAAAAAAGATGGTATGTCGTTCATACCTATTCCGGGTATGAGAACAAAGTCAAAGCCAATTTGGAAAGACGCGTTGAATCCATGGGCATGGAAGACAAGATATTCCGTGTTCTTGTTCCTATGGAAGAAGAACTGGTGAACAAAGACGGCAAGAAGAAGACCGTTATGCGTAAAGTTTACCCCGGATATGTCTTGGTCGAAATGATTCAAACTGATGACTCCTGGTATGTTGTCCGCAATACGCCGGGTGTAACGGGGTTTGTAGGATCAACGGGTTCGGGTTCCAAGCCTACGCCTTTGCTTCCAGAGGAAGTTGAGCAGATTCTGAAGCATATGGGCATGGTCGAGCCGAAACCGAAGATAGAATTCGACGTGAAAGAGTCCGTGCGGATCAAGGTTGGTCCATTTGCGAATTTTGTGGGCTCCGTGGAAGAGATTTTGGCTGACAAGAGCAAGCTTAAAGTACACGTCAACATGTTTGGACGAGAAACCCCGCTGGAGTTGGATTATACTCAAGTGGAGAAAATATAAGATTTTCTGTGGTTTCTTGTGGGAGGATCTAACGATCCATTGACCACTATTGAGTCAAGGAGGTGTCACCATGGCAAAAAAGGTAATCAAAATTGTAAAACTGCAGATTCCTGCAGGTAAAGCGAATCCAGCGCCTCCAGTAGGTCCGGCTTTGGGTCAAGCAGGTGTCAACATCATGGCATTCTGTAAAGAATTCAACGCTCGTACTGCTGATCAAGCAGGCCTGATTATTCCGGTTGAAATTTCGGTGTTTGAAGACCGTTCTTTCACATTCATCACCAAAACTCCACCGGCTGCAGTTCTGCTGAAAGTCGCTGCTAAGATCGAAAAAGGTTCCGGCGTACCGAACAAGACGAAAGTGGCTACCGTTAACCGCGATACCGTTCGTCAAATCGCTGAACAAAAAATGCCTGACCTGAACGCTGGTTCCGTTGAAGCGGCTATGCGTATGGTTGAAGGTACTGCTCGCAGCATGGGTATCACCATCGTTGACTAAGCGCAAGCTTTGTTTTCCGGCATGACGCCGGTGATGTGGGAGGAATATCCGCTAATACCACAAAGGAGGAAAATATAATGGCTAAACACGGTAAGAAATACCTGGAAGCTGCCAAGCTGATCGACAGCGAAGCAACTTACGAGCCTTCTGAAGCCGTTGAGCTGGTGAAAAAGGCAGCGACTGCAAAGTTCGACGAAACCGTTGAAGCAGCAGTTCGTTTGGGCGTAGATGCTCGTAAACAAGACCAGGCTGTTCGTGGCGTGGTTGTTCTGCCGCACGGTACTGGTAAAACCCAACGTGTGTTGGTATTTGCAAAAGGTGATAAAGCGAAGGAAGCGGAAGCGGCTGGCGCTGATTTTGTAGGCGATCAAGACATGATCAACAAAATCCAACAAGGCTGGTTTGAATTCGACGTCTGCGTAGCTACACCTGATATGATGAGTGAGGTTGGTAAACTGGGCCGTCTGCTCGGTGGTAAAGGCTTGATGCCTAACCCTAAAGCCGGTACAGTTACATTCGACGTTGCCAAGGCTGTTCAAGAGATCAAAGCCGGTAAAATCGAATACCGTCTCGACAAAGCAGGTCAAATTCACGCTCCAATCGGTAAGGTTTCTTTCACTGCTGAGCAGTTGAATGAAAACCTCAAAGCGTTGATCGACGCTCTGAACCGTGCGAAGCCGGCGGCTGCTAAAGGTGTATACCTGAAGAACATTGCGGTTTCTTCCACAATGGGCCCTAGCGCACGCGTGAACGCAGCAAGCTACAGATAATATTGGGGATTGACATTATCAATCCTAGCTGTTATTCTGTATAAGTTGCGTCATCATGACCGACCCTAACATTCGAATATGCTTACCGTAGACAGTAGGTGCTGGAAGGCTTAATTTCCTACCGAGGTGTTATGATAGAACGTTGCATGCGACAGGTACGCCTGCCCATGTTGATTCATCAAGCCTTCGTATATGCTACGGAGGCTTTTCTTATGCCTATGTAGCTCCGTGTTTATGAACGGATCATAGAGACGGCAAAAATTTATCAGGAGGTGTACAGTTTGGCAAATGCAAAAGTGATCCAAGCAAAACAAGAGACCGTTGAAGCTGTAACTGCGAAATTGCGCGAGAGCGCAACTACTGTTGTTGCTGACTACCGCGGTTTGACCGTTGCCCAAGTAACTGAGCTGCGCAAGCAGCTTCGTGAAGCCGGTATTGAATTCCAAGTGCTGAAGAACACGCTGCTTCGCCGTGCGACTGCAGCAGCAGAGCTGACTGAACTGGACTCAGCTTTGACTGGTCCTACAGCGATTGCTTTCAGTACAGAGGACGCAGTGGCTCCAGCCAAAATTCTGAACGACTTCGCTAAGAAGAATGATGCTCTCAAACTGAAAGGCGGCGTGCTGGAAGGCCGCGTGGTATCTGTTGAGGAAGTTAAAGCCCTGGCTGAACTCCCATCCCGCGAAGGACTGCTTTCCATGCTCCTCAGTGTGCTTCAAGCTCCTGTGCGCAACTTCGCGCTTGCAGTTAAAGCTGTTGCAGAGAAAGAAGAGCAAAGCGCGTAACCGGTATATCGGCCGCGATGTAAG
This sequence comes from Paenibacillus jiangxiensis, assembly GCF_046098255.1. Taxonomy (NCBI): domain Bacteria; kingdom Bacillati; phylum Bacillota; class Bacilli; order Caryophanales; family Paenibacillaceae; genus Paenibacillus; species Paenibacillus jiangxiensis. The sequence continues at coordinate 40,936 of NZ_JBJURI010000037.1, read as the reverse complement.
ACCTGCAATTTAAACTAAAAAACTATTATATAAACGGAGGTTCTACCATGAGTAAAGAGCAAATCCTGGAAGCAATTAAAGGTATGTCCGTACTGGAACTGAACGATCTTGTTAAAGCTATCGAAGAAGAATTCGGTGTAACAGCAGCTGCTCCTGTAGCAGTAGTTGGTGGCGCTGCAGGTGGCGCAGCTGAAGCTGAGCAATCCGAGTTCGACGTAGTCCTGACTAACGCTGGCGCTTCCAAAATCAACGTTATCAAAGCAGTTCGTGAAGTTACTGGTCTGGGCTTGAAAGAAGCTAAAGAACTGGTAGACAACGCGCCGAAACCAGTAAAAGAAAAAGTGGGTAAAGAAGAAGCTGAATCCGTCAAAGCTAAACTGGAAGAAGCAGGCGCAACTATCGAACTGAAATAATTACCTTCACAGGTAAGTGGCAAAAGCGAACCCCTTGAGGCGATCTTCAAGGGGTTCGTTGCTATATTAACAAAACCTGAAGGATGTGGACGGCAATGTCTGACCATTATTACTCAAGCAGTCCGGACGCCGCGCATGACAGGCGCATACTTCAAGCGGAGCTTCGCGGGCAGTCTCTCAATTTTGTAAGTGATGCCGGGGTTTTTTCCAAACAGGGGATTGATTATGGGAGCAGGGTGTTGATTGAGGCGATAGATTTTCCGGAAAATTCGGAAATCTTGGATGTCGGCTGCGGTTATGGCCCTATCGGTCTGACGGCGGCGAAACTGGCTCCGGCAGGGCGGGTTACCATGATTGATATCAATGAAAGAGCGGTTGAACTGGCCAGAGAGAATGCCGAACGAAACCGGATTAACAATGTCACTATACTGCAAAGCGATTTATTCCAGGCAGTGCTGGGGAAAAGGTTTGATGTCATTCTGACGAATCCGCCGATCCGGGCAGGTAAAGAGACTGTGCATTCCATATTCAATCTGGCGTTTGACCATCTGAATGATGGTGGGGCCTTGTGGGTTGTTATTCAGAAGAAGCAAGGTGCGCCTTCCGCAAAAGCGAAACTGGAAGACTTGTTTCCGATTGTAGAGGAAGTCACAAAGGATAAGGGTTACCGGATATTTAAAGCTACAAAATGAGGCAATAGAACAAGAAGAAGACCATTGACACCGGTCGTGGTCTGTGATATTATTATAAAATGTCAGTATATAGGATGCCCTTTATGTCTTTAGTTTGCTGAAATGTCAATAGGTTATAGCAGACAAGACATATATTTTGTCTTGCCTACGTATAATATATACATTTTGGGCAAATCTACAAGGATAAGGTGCTTCCGGCAGAAAGATTCCACAGATAAGGCGCTCTTTTTTCGAATGTGTTCGAGCAAGGGCTTTTATTCATTTGTGGAGAACGAATCTGTTGTATGAATTCCATTATAAGGTACCAAACAAAGGTTCGCAATGAAATTTTTAAGTGAGTAGACATGAGGGGTGAGTTAAAGTTGGCAGGACATCTTGTTCAATATGGTCGACGCACTCGGCGCAGTTATGCACGTATTAACGAGGTACTTGAAGTTCCGAACCTTATTGAGATCCAACAAAAATCGTATGAATGGTTTTTGGAAGAAGGATTGCGTGAAATGTTCCAGGATATTTCGCCAATTCAGGACTTCACGGGTAACCTGGTTTTGGAGTTTATCGACTACAGCCTCGGAGAGCCTAAATATACAGTCGATGACGCGAAAGAACGCGACGTTACGTATGCAGCGCCGCTTCGGGTGAAGGTCCGGCTTATTAATAAAGAAACCGGAGAAGTGAAAGAGCAGGAAGTGTTCATGGGAGACTTCCCGCTGATGACCGAAACCGGTACGTTTATTATTAATGGTGCGGAACGGGTTATTGTCAGCCAGTTGGTTCGCTCTCCCAGCGTCTATTTCAGCACAAAAGTAGATAAAAACGGGAAAACGGCATACACTGCAACGGTTATTCCTAACCGGGGTGCATGGCTTGAACTGGAGATGGATGCAAAGGATATCATCTATGTCCGCATCGACCGTACCCGTAAAATACCTGTTACCGTTCTGCTGCGAGCCCTTGGTTTTGGTACAGATGCTGAAATCCTGGATTTGCTCGGCAATGACGAATACATCCGCAATACGCTTGACAAGGATAACACGGATTCCACGGAGAAAGCGCTGATCGAGATTTACGAGCGTCTTCGTCCGGGTGAACCGCCGACACTGGAAAATGCGAAAAGCTTGCTCGTAGCTCGCTTCTTCGATCCAAAGCGTTACGATCTGGCCAATGTTGGCCGCTATAAAATCAACAAAAAGCTTCATATCAAGAACCGTCTGTTTAACCAACGGCTTGCCGAATCTCTGATTGATACCACCACAGGTGAAATCATTGCCGAAGCGGGACAAATGGTTGACCGTCGTCTTCTGGACGAAATCATGCCACATCTGGAGAATTCGGTCGGCCACCGCACGTATCATGTGGCGAGCGGCGTACTGGACAGCAATGACATCCCGCTGCAAACGATCGACGTATTCTCTCCGATTGAAGACGGTAAAGTTATCAAGCTGATCGCCAACGGGAATATCGATAAGATGGTTAAGAACATTACGCCGGCGGATATCATTTCCTCCATCAGCTATTTCATTAACCTTCTTCACGGCATCGGCAGCACTGATGATATCGACCATCTGGGCAACCGCCGTCTGCGTTCCGTAGGCGAGCTGCTGCAAAACCAGTTCCGCATCGGTCTGTCCCGTATGGAACGGGTAGTGCGTGAAAGAATGTCTATTCAGGATGCGAATGTGATTACACCGCAAGCCCTGATCAACATTCGTCCGGTGATCGCTTCGATCAAGGAGTTCTTCGGAAGTTCGCAGCTGTCCCAGTTTATGGACCAGACGAACCCGTTGGCGGAATTGACGCACAAACGCCGTCTGTCAGCTCTCGGACCGGGCGGTCTGACTCGTGAACGTGCGGGCATGGAAGTGCGGGACGTTCACCCGAGCCACTACGGCCGGATGTGTCCGATCGAGACGCCGGAAGGTCCGAACATCGGTCTGATCAACTCGCTGTCGACTTTTGCGCGGATCAATGAGTACGGCTTTATCGAAGCGCCTTACCGTTGGGTTGATCCGAAGACCGACAAAGTAACGGAGCAGATTGACTACCTGACAGCCGATGAAGAGGATAACTACATCGTTGCACAGGCGAACGCGGAATTGAATGAAGACAATACATTCAAGGACGAAATCGTCATTGTGCGCTACAACAAGCAGTCTGACAACATCCTTCCGATGCCGAGCAACCGTGTAGACTACATGGACGTATCGCCTAAGCAGGTTGTGTCTGTAGCGACAGCGCTTATTCCGTTCCTGGAGAATGACGACTCTAACCGCGCGCTGATGGGATCCAACATGCAGCGGCAGGCTGTTCCGCTTCTTATTCCCAAGGCTCCTTTGGTCGGTACGGGGATGGAGCATAAAGCTGCCAAAGATTCCGGTGTATGTATTGTATCCAAGTATGACGGGATTATTGAACGTTCTTCCGCCAATGAAATCTGGCTGCGCCGTATTGAAACGGTGGACGGCAATGAAGTCAAAGGCGATATCGTTAAATATAAATTACACAAATTTATGCGCTCGAACCAAGGAACATGCATCAACCAGCGTCCGATTATAAAACGCGGAGATGTTGTGAAAAAAGGCGACATCCTGGCTGACGGCCCTTCGACCGAAATGGGCGAATTGGCTCTGGGACGCAATGTGGTCGTAGCCTTCATGACTTGGGAAGGTTACAACTACGAGGATGCCATCCTTCTCTCCGAGAAGCTCGTGAAGGAAGATGTCTATACCTCTATTCATATTGAGGAGTACGAATCCGAAGCACGGGATACGAAGCTCGGACCTGAAGAAATTACACGGGACATTCCTAACGTCGGTGAAGAAGCGCTGCGCAATTTGGATGAACGCGGAATTATCCGCATCGGTGCCGAGATTGGCGCCGGAGATATCCTGGTCGGCAAGGTGACACCTAAAGGTGTGACAGAGCTGACTGCTGAAGAACGTCTCTTGCACGCCATCTTCGGTGAAAAAGCGCGCGAAGTTCGTGATACTTCCCTGCGTGTGCCGCACGGTACGGATGGTATCGTAGTTGACGTTAAGGTATTTACCCGCGAAAACGGCGATGAGCTGCCACCGGGAGTTAACCAGCTTGTCCGTGTGTACATCGCACAGAAGCGTAAAATTTCCGAGGGTGACAAAATGGCTGGTCGTCACGGCAACAAAGGTGTCGTTGCCCGTATTCTTCCGGAAGAAGATATGCCGTTCCTGCCTGACGGTACACCTGTACAGGTTGTACTGAACCCGCTGGGCGTGCCTTCACGGATGAACATCGGTCAGGTGCTGGAGGTTCACCTTGGTATGGCTGCCATGCGTCTCGGCATTCACGTCGCCACACCGGTATTCGATGGCGCGAACGAGTACGACGTATTCGATACGATGGAAGAAGCCGGCATGCAGCGCAACGGTAAAACCGTGCTTTACGACGGTCGTACGGGCGAGCGCTTTGAGCGTGAAGTTACGGTCGGCGTCATGCATATGATCAAGCTGGCACACATGGTTGACGATAAGATCCATGCCCGCTCCACAGGTCCTTACTCGCTCGTTACGCAGCAGCCGCTGGGCGGTAAAGCCCAATTCGGCGGCCAGCGCTTCGGTGAGATGGAGGTGTGGGCGCTCGAAGCCTATGGCGCCGCATATACGCTGCAGGAAATTTTGACCGTGAAATCCGATGACGTGGTCGGACGTGTGAAAACGTACGAATCGATCGTCAAAGGTGAAAATGTTCCGGAACCAGGCGTTCCTGAGTCCTTTAAAGTATTGATCAAGGAACTGCAGAGCTTGGGTATGGATGTCAAGATCCTGTCCGAAGACGAGCAGGAAATTGAAATGAAAGAAATCGATGACGAAGACGACACCGCCGGTGATAAACTAAGCCTGAATTTGGAGGGCGCGGAAGTCGGAATGGAATAACTTCTTTCTGGCAAGTGAACTCGTCTAAGACAATGGCAATGTGCAGGCTCCCGTAACGGTCCGTGAAAGCGGGCTGTTATGGAACCTAGTAATTAGGATAGGGTTAAGGAGGGTTGCTCCTTGTTGGACGTCAACAATTTCGAATACATGAAAATCGGGCTTGCATCCCCGGAAAAAATTCGCTCTTGGTCCCGCGGAGAAGTGAAAAAGCCGGAAACGATCAACTATCGTACGCTTAAACCGGAAAAAGAAGGACTGTTCTGCGAGAAAATTTTCGGGCCGACCAAGGACTGGGAATGTCACTGCGGCAAGTACAAACGCGTTCGTTATAAAGGCGTTGTCTGCGACCGCTGCGGTGTGGAAGTAACCCGCGCCAAAGTCCGCCGCGAACGGATGGGCCATATCGAGCTGGCTGCGCCTGTATCGCATATTTGGTACTTCAAAGGGATCCCAAGCCGTATGGGCCTTGCGCTCGATATGTCGCCTCGTTCCCTTGAGGAGATTATTTACTTCGCATCTTATGTTGTAACAGATCCTGGCGATACGCCCTTGGAGAAAAAGCAGCTGCTTTCCGAAAAAGAGTACCGCAGCTACCGTGAGAAGTACGGTTACGGCTTCCAGGCAGGCATGGGTGCCGAAGCTGTTAAAAAGCTTCTTCAGGATCTTGATGTCGACAAAGAGCTCGAATTCCTGAAAGAAGAGCTGCGTACAGCTCAAGGCCAGCGCCGCAACCGTGCGATCAAACGCCTTGAAGTTATCGAAGCCTTCCGCAACTCCGGCAACCAACCAGAGTGGATGATCATGGACGTGCTGCCGGTCATTCCTCCCGAGCTTCGTCCGATGGTTCAGCTCGACGGCGGACGTTTTGCGACTTCTGACCTGAATGATCTGTACCGCCGTGTAATCAACCGCAACAACCGTCTGAAAAGACTACTCGACCTCGGTGCGCCTGACATCATCGTACAGAACGAAAAACGCATGCTTCAGGAAGCTGTCGATGCGCTGATCGATAACGGCCGCCGCGGGCGTCCGGTTACCGGCCCGGGCAACCGTCCTTTGAAATCCCTCAGCCATATGCTGAAGGGTAAACAAGGGCGCTTCCGTCAGAACCTGTTGGGTAAACGGGTGGACTACTCCGGCCGTTCGGTTATCGTTGTAGGTCCTTACCTGAAAATGTACCAGTGCGGTCTGCCGAAAGAGATGGCGTTGGAACTGTTTAAGCCTTTCGTAATGAAAGAGCTTGTAAATAAAGGGCTTGCCCATAACATCAAGAGCGCAAAACGCAAGGTTGAGCGCGTGAGCGCCGAAGTGTGGGATGTGCTTGAAGAAGTTATCAAGGAACACCCGGTACTGTTGAACCGTGCACCAACACTTCACCGTCTCGGTATTCAGGCGTTTGAACCGATTCTGGTGGAAGGACGCGCTATCCGTTTGCATCCGCTCGTATGTACGGCATACAACGCCGACTTCGACGGTGACCAAATGGCCGTGCACGTTCCGCTTTCCGCTGAAGCACAAGCCGAAGCCCGTCTTCTGATGCTCGCTTCCGGGAATATTTTGAACCCGAAAGACGGCAAGCCGGTTGTCACTCCGTCTCAGGATATGGTTCTGGGTTCTTATTACCTGACGATGGACAACAAAGAAGAACAAGGCTCAGGCATGATTCTGGGCAGCGTCAACGAAGCTGTGTCCGCCTATCAGCGCGGATCCGCAGGTCTGCATGCACGTGTAGCTATTCCGGCCAAGGTGCTTGGCAAAACAAGCTTTACCGAAAAGCAGCAAAATGCGATGCTGATCACGACCATCGGTAAAATTATCTTTAACGAAATTTTCCCTGCAAGCTTCCCGTATATCAATAATGCGACACGCGCGAACCTCCTCGAAGGAACGGCGGAGGAATTCTTTATCTATGATAAAGGCGCCAACATTGTTGAAGCGATTCAAAATGCTCCACAGGCAAGCGGGGTAGGCAAGGACTACCTGGGCAACATTATCGCCCGCTGCTTCGAGATTTACCATACAACAGAGACCGCTGTGATTTTGGATAAAATCAAACAGCTTGGTTTCACATATTCTACCCGCGCAGGTGTAACTGTAGCGGTCTCCGACGTTGTCGTGCCTGAAGAGAAGAAGAAAATTCTTGAGGAATCCGATGCTAAGGCGCAAATTGTCACGAATCAGTACCGCCGTGGTCTGATTACGAACGAAGAGCGTTATGACCGGATTATCGACATCTGGTCCAAGGCGAAAGATGAGCTGACGGACGTACTGCTGAAATCCATGGACCGCTACAACTCCATCATGATGATGGTGGATTCCAAAGCGCGTGGCAACAAATCGCAGATTACCCAGCTTGGCGGCATGCGCGGTCTGATGGCGAACCCGTCCGGACGCATTATCGAGCTCCCAATCAAGTCGAACTTCCGTGAGGGCCTGACCGTACTCGAGTACTTCATCTCGACGCACGGTGCCCGTAAAGGTCTGGCGGATACGGCGCTTCGTACGGCGGACTCCGGTTATCTGACACGTCGTCTCGTTGACGTGGCGCAGGATGTCATCGTCCGCGAGGATGATTGCGGTACGGATAAAGGCTTTACCGTCGGCCGGATTCAAGACGGCAAAGAGGTTATCGAGGATCTGTATGATCGTCTGGAAGGACGCTACTGCTTCGAAACAGTCCGTCATCCGGAAACGGGTGAAATTATTGCCCGCCGCAACGAGCTGATCGATTCCGATAAAGCGGAAGCAATCGTCAAGGCCGGAATCGACAAGGTGCAAATCCGGTCTGTACTCAGCTGCCGCGCCAAACATGGTGTCTGCAAAAAGTGCTATGGCCGCAACCTGGCCACCGGGAAGTTTGTTGAGATTGGCGAAGCAGTCGGCATTATTGCCGCCCAATCCATCGGCGAACCGGGAACACAGCTCACCATGCGTACGTTCCACACCGGTGGTGTTGCTGGTGACGATATCACCCAGGGTCTGCCTCGTATTCAGGAGCTCTTTGAAGCCCGTAACCCTAAAGGTCAAGCCACAATCAGTGAGATTGACGGTACGGTTAAAGAGATCCGCGAAGGCAAAGACCGCCGCGAAATCGATATCGAAGGGGAAGCGGAAACTAAAACGTACTCTGTTACCTACGGCTCCCGTCTGCGCGTAAGCGAAGGCATGGCCATTGAAGCCGGTGACGAGCTGACGGACGGTTCCATTGACCCTAAAGAAATGCTGCGTATTAAAGGTATCCGCGGCGTGCAGAACTATATCCTTCAGGAAGTTCAACGCGTATACCGGAACCAGGGCGTAGAAATCAACGACAAGCACGTTGAAGTTATGATTCGTCAGATGCTGCGCAAAATCCGTATCATTGATGCGGGCGACACAACGCTTCTGCCTGGATCTTTCGTCGACGTCCATGAATATGAAGCGGCCAATAAAGTGGCTATCCTGAACGGCAAGGAGCCTGCAGTAGCCAAACCGGTTCTGTTGGGCATCACCAAGGCATCCCTTGAAACGGATTCCTTCTTGTCCGCGGCTTCGTTCCAGGAAACGACACGCGTGCTGACCGATGCAGCAATCAAAGGCAAAGTGGACCAACTGCTCGGCCTGAAAGAAAATGTGATCATCGGCAAGCTGATTCCTGCAGGAACAGGCATGAACCGCTACCGCAGCGTGCAGATCGTGGAGCCTGATAACGGAGATGCTTCTCCGGAAGAGCTTGAACCGGTATCCGCTGACTAAGATTAACTAGTTTCACCCCTACCCTATCAGTAAGAACTACTAGGTGAGGGACATGGATAAAGGAAGGGGAGAGCATCTGCTCGCCCCCCCTTCCGAACCGTGTTCCAAAGCCTTGTAATTGATATGAATTAATATCTTGACATTGCCTATTCGTCAGTGCTAATATAGCAAAGGTGCGTGAGTTGCAGGATTGTGATTAAGGTCTTTTCGGAGGAATGCGAAATGTCTAAAGAACAAAGTCTGCAGGATGCTCATGTCAAGATCGGTACCAAACAGACCATTAAGATGGTTGAATTGGGCTTCGCCTCGGAAGTATATTTGGCTGAAGACGCAGATCCGCGTCTCACTTCCAGACTTATTGAACTGTGCGACAAGCACGGGGTTAAAGTGACGTTGGTCGATACGATGAGCAATCTCGGCAAGGCCTGCGGAATCGAAGTGGGAGCAGCAATGGCTGCTATCGTAAAACAATAAGGTAAGAAACGTTTTTGTCAGCAGGGTTTAAGAGAATCCAAAAGGCAAAAACTTTTCATTTGTTCTTTTATGAACCGCCTGGGTCTGTGGACTTAAAAGTGTGTTTATCAAAAGATCATGAAGAATTGAGGAAGGAGGTGGCAGTACAATGCCAACTATTAACCAATTGGTGCGTAAAGGCCGTAAAGCCAAAATCGAAAAGTCTAAATCACCAGCTCTGCAAAGAGGTTTCAATGCTTTGAAACGTGAAGCTACCGACATCAGCTCT
>NZ_JBJURI010000037.1:12857-31155 GCF_046098255.1 Paenibacillus jiangxiensis | reverse complement strand
AAAAAGGCTTAATGAAAGATAGTCCGGCAGCTGCCGGCTGAACAATTGAGAAAGGGGGATATCCATGCCACGCAAAGGTCCAGTTACCAAGAGAGACGTGCTGCCTGATCCGGTGTATAACAGCAAGCTTGTTACACGTTTGATCAACCGCATCATGCTCGACGGAAAACGCGGAGTTGCTCAAAGCATCCTGTATAATGCGTTCAAGATCATTCAGGAACGTACGGGCAACGATCCAATGGAAGTATTTGAAGCAGCTATCAAGAATATCATGCCAGTCCTGGAAGTTAAAGCTCGCCGTGTAGGCGGTGCCAACTACCAAGTACCAATCGAGGTTAAACCTGAGAGACGTACTTCCCTGGGACTCCGTTGGCTCGTGAACTACTCACGCAGCCGCGGTGAGAAAACAATGGAAGAGCGTCTGGCTGCAGAAATCATCGACGCATCCAACAACACTGGTGCTTCCGTTAAGAAACGTGAAGACACACACAAAATGGCTGAAGCGAACAAAGCGTTTGCTCACTACCGCTGGTAGGATTCGGCTCACTAATAAACTTCAATTTTGAAGGGAGACCCATTTCATGGCAAGAGAGTTCTCCTTGAAAAATACACGTAATATCGGGATCATGGCTCATATTGACGCTGGTAAAACCACTACAACTGAGCGGATTCTGTTCTACACAGGCCGTACGCACAAGATCGGTGAAGTTCACGAGGGCGCTGCGACGATGGACTGGATGGAACAGGAACAGGAGCGCGGGATCACGATTACATCCGCTGCTACCACTGCTGCTTGGAAGGGTCATCGCGTTAATATCATCGATACCCCAGGGCACGTTGACTTCACAGTTGAAGTTGAACGTTCCCTTCGTGTATTGGACGGAGCAGTAGGTGTTTTCAGTGCGAAGGAAGGCGTTGAGCCTCAGTCTGAAACCGTATGGAGACAGGCTGACCGCTACGGCGTTCCACGGATCGCATATGTAAACAAAATGGATATCATCGGTGCCGACTTCCTGAACGTTGTTAACGACATGCGTGAGCGTCTCCAAGCTAACGCTGTTGCGATTCAACTGCCAATTGGCGCTGAGAACGAGTTTGTCGGTATCATCGATATCATTGAGCGCAAGGCTTATATGTACAAGGATGACCTTGGCCAAAATATCGAAGAAGCAGAAATCCCTGCGGACTATGCAGACAAAGTTGAAGAGCTTCGCATGGAACTGGTAGAGAAGGTTGCCGAACTGGACGAAGAACTGACTATGAAATATCTTGAAGGAGAAGAGCTGACGGTTGAAGAAATCAAAGGCGCTCTCCGTCACGGTGTCGTAGAAGTTAAGATCTTCCCAGTGATCTGTGGATCTTCTTATCGTAACAAAGGGGTTCAGCTGATGCTGGACGCTGTTATCGATTACCTGCCTGCTCCAATCGACGTGCCTGATATCAAGGGTGTCCTTGAAGACGGTACGGAAGCTACACGTAAGTCTTCTGATGAAGAGCCTTTCTCTGCACTGGCTTTCAAAATCATGACAGATCCTTACGTTGGTAAGCTGACATTCTTCCGCGTATATTCCGGCGTTCTTACATCCGGTTCATACGTTTTGAATGCTACGAAAGGCAAGCGCGAGCGGATTGGACGTATTCTGCAGATGCATGCGAACAGCCGCCAAGAGATTTCCGAAGTTTACTCCGGTGATATCGCTGCCGCCGTAGGTTTGAAAGATACCGGCACAGGTGATACACTGTGTGATGAGAAGCACCCGGTAATTCTGGAATCCATGAACTTCCCGGATCCGGTTATCGAAATCGCGGTTGAGCCAAAGACAAAAGCTGACCAAGATAAAATGGGTGTGGCTCTCGGTAAGCTGACGGAAGAGGATCCAACTCTGCGTGCACATACCGATGAAGAGACAGGCCAAACGATTTTGGCCGGTATGGGTGAACTTCACCTGGACATCATCATTGACCGTATGCGCCGTGAGTTCAAGGTAGAGACCAATGTGGGTAAACCGCAGGTTGCTTACCGTGAAACATTCCGTCAAGCTGCTCGTGTGGAAGGTAAATTTGTTCGTCAGTCCGGTGGTCGTGGTCAGTACGGTCACGTATGGGTTGAATTCGAGCCTCTGGAAGCAGGTACAGGCAGCCAGTTCGACAGCAAAATTGTCGGCGGATCCGTTCCTCGCGAATACATCGCTCCGGCTCTTGCAGGTATCGAAGAACAAATGAAGAACGGTGTACTTGCCGGCTTCCCGCTTGTAGATGTAAAAGCTACCATCGTTGATGGTTCTTACCACGATGTCGACTCCAACGAGATGGCGTTCAAAATTGCCGGCTCAATGGCGCTGAAAGCAGCGAAAGACAAGTGTAAGCCTGTATTGCTCGAGCCGATTATGAAAGTTGAAGTAACGGTTCCTGAGGAATACATGGGTGACGTAATGGGTATGCTGAACTCCCGCCGTGGCCGTATCGAAGGTATGGACTCCCGTGGCGGCGCTCAAATTATCCGTGCCAAAGTACCTCTGTCCGAAATGTTTGGATATTCCACAACACTTCGTTCCGGTACACAAGGCCGCGGCGTGTTCTCCATGGAGCTCTCTCACTATGAAGAAGTTCCTAAGAATATCGCTGAGGAAATCGTCTCCAAAGCCAAAGGCGAGTAATAAGTTTTACATGGTCGTCAGGTGTAGTAGTTTTATAATTGCGCACCTGATGGTCTAAACATAACCCAAGATATTGAGGAGGAATTGTTCAAATGGCAAAGGCTAAGTTTGAACGTACTAAACCACACGTTAACATTGGTACTATCGGTCACGTTGACCATGGTAAAACAACTCTGACTGCTGCTATCACAACTGTACTGTCCAAAACCTATGGCGGTGCTGCAGTAGCTTTCGATCAAATCGATAAAGCTCCAGAAGAAAGAGAACGTGGTATCACGATCTCCACAGCTCACGTTGAATACGAAACTGACCAACGTCACTATGCTCACGTTGACTGCCCAGGCCACGCTGACTATGTTAAAAACATGATCACTGGTGCTGCACAAATGGACGGAGCGATCCTGGTTGTATCCGCAGCTGACGGCCCAATGCCGCAAACTCGCGAGCACATCCTGCTCTCCCGTCAGGTAGGCGTTCCTTACATCGTCGTATTCCTGAACAAATGCGACATGGTTGAAGACGAAGAGCTTCTGGAACTGGTTGAAATGGAAGTTCGTGACCTGCTGAACGAATATGAATTCCCAGGCGACGACACTCCAATCACTCGTGGTTCTGCTCGTGAAGCTCTGCAAAACCCTGATGGTGAGTGGGCACAAAAAATCGTTGAGATGTTCAAAGAAATCGACACTTACATCCCAACTCCAGAACGCGACACTGAGAAACCTTTCCTGATGCCAGTCGAGGACGTGTTCTCCATCACTGGTCGTGGTACAGTTGCTACTGGCCGTGTAGAGCGTGGTACTGTTAAAGTCGGCGACGAAATTGAAATCGTTGGTATCCACGAAGAAACTAAGAAATCCGTTGTTACGGGCGTTGAAATGTTCCGTAAATTGCTGGATTCCGCTCAAGCTGGTGACAACATCGGCGCTCTGCTGCGCGGTGTTGACCGTGCCCAAATCGAGCGTGGTCAAGTACTTGCTAAGCCTGCTTCTGTTAAGCCTCACACGGAATTCACGGCTCAAGTATACGTACTGACTAAAGAAGAAGGCGGACGTCATAAGCCTTTCTTCACTGGCTACCGTCCACAATTCTATTTCCGTACAACTGACGTAACAGGTATCATCAACCTGCCAGAAGGTACTGAAATGGTTATGCCTGGCGACAACATCACAGTTACTGTACAACTGATCGCTCCAATCGCGATCGAAGAAGGTACTCGCTTCGCGATCCGCGAAGGCGGCCGTACAGTAGGTGCTGGCGCTGTAGCAACAATTTTGAAATAATAAGGGCTGACCCTTAAATATAAGCAACATTGTACTGGAACGAGCAACAGTGTACTGTAAAGGATTCAGAAGCCTCCGTCTTTCAGGCGGGGGCTTTTTGCATTGCAGATTCGGGGCAAGAAAATCTTTTAGGATTTTGCTTGCATTGGGCTTTTATATTCTATATAATAAGAATGTTGTTTGTGACTGTGCGATGATGTGAGAGGTTACTGACACACCCGGCCCCTTTGCCATGGGGCAGTGGTCAGAAAATTTTCACGGAGTATGTCCGATACCAAATTGGGCGATAGAAGGAGGGACTAAAATGGCAAAGCAAAAAATTCGTATTCGTTTGAAAGCATACGATCACAGAATTCTTGATCAATCCGCTGAGAAAATTGTTGAAACAGCGAAACGTTCGGGTGCAGGTGTTTCCGGGCCGATTCCGCTGCCTACTGAGAAACAAGTTATTACTATTCTCCGTGCGGTGCACAAGTACAAGGATTCCCGGGAGCAGTTCGAAATGCGCACTCACAAGCGTCTGATCGACATCGTGAACCCGACTCCGCAAACTGTGGATGCCTTGATGCGCTTGGACCTGCCGTCCGGTGTAGATATCGAAATCAAACTGTAATAAACATGCGTGATTAAAGAAAGGAAAAGAGGTGTCAACATGAAAGGTATCTTAGGAAAGAAGCTTGGAATGACCCAAGTATTTACCGCTGAAGGCAACGTTGTTGCCGTTACAGTTATCGAAGCTGGTCCTAACGTGGTTCTGCAAAAGAAAGACGTCGAGAATGACGGCTACGAAGCGGTACAGCTCGGCTTTTCCGACAAGAAAGCAAAGAATGCCAATAAACCTGAAGCAGGACATGCGAAAAAAGCAAACACTGCGCCTAAGCGCTACGTTCGTGAATTCCGCGGTGTTGATCTGGCTGGTTACGAAGTTGGCCAAGAGATCAAGGCTGATATCTTCGCAGAAGGTGAATTCGTTGACGTAACAGGTACTTCCAAAGGTAAAGGCTTTGCCGGCGTAATCAAACGTTGGGGACAAAGCACAGGACCTATGTCTCACGGTTCCCGTTATCACAGAGGACCAGGTTCCATGGGCTCTATTCAAGCGAACCGCGTTCCTAAAGGCAAACGTCTTCCAGGACATATGGGTCATGATACTGTAACTATTCAACGCCTTGAAGTTGTAAAAATCGATGCAGAACGCAACGTGCTGCTCGTGAAAGGTTCCATCCCAGGACCGAAAAACAGCTTCGTAAAAATTCAAGCAACGGTGAAGAAATAATCGCCTGAAGAAAGGAGGAACACGAAATGCCAAAAGTAGCAGTCTACAATATCAGCGGCAGCCAAGTTGGCGAAGTTGAATTGAAAGATACAGTATTCGGTATCGAACCGAACAAGCACGTCCTTCATGAAGCAGTTGTTATGCAACTTGCATCCCTGCGTCAAGGGACTCATAAAGTGAAAGGTCGTTCCGAAGTGCGCGGCGGCGGTCGCAAGCCTTGGAAACAAAAAGGCACTGGTCGCGCTCGTCAAGGCTCCATCCGCGCTCCGCAATGGAAAGGCGGCGGTACTGTTTTCGGACCGACACCTCGCAGCTATGCATACAAACTGCCTAAGAAAGTTCGCCGTTTGGCTATCAAATCGGCACTGTCTTCCAAAGTGATCGAGAACCAAATTATCGTACTGGACGCTCTGACTATGAACGCTCCTAAGACGAAAGAATTTGTTGCCATTTTGAACAACCTCAAAGCAGATCGCAAAGCTTTGGTCGTAGCTCCTAGCTATGATGATAATGTGGCTCTTTCCGCACGGAATATTCCTGGTGTGAAATTTGTCGCAGCAGATGGCATTAATGTTCTTGACGTGCTCAAACACGACAAACTGATCATTACGAAAGAAGCAGTCCAGAAAGTTGAGGAGGTGTTCGCGTAATGAAGGATCCTCGTGATATTATCAAACGTCCGATCATCACTGAGCGTACGGCTGAAATGATGAGTGACTTGAAATATGTGTTTGAAGTGGATATCCGCTCGAACAAAACGGAAATCAAGAAAGCGATCGAAGCAATTTTCAACGTGAAGGTTGCGAATGTGAACACTCTGCGTGTTCCTGCGAAGCCTAAACGCTATGGCCGTTATTCCGGTTACACCAGCGAGTGGAAAAAAGCTTTCGTAACGCTGACTAAAGACAGCAAACCGGTCGAGTTTTTTGAAACGGTATAATTGAAACTGTAAAGTAAGGAGGGAAATTCAGTGCCAATCAAAAAGTACAAACCGACATCCCCGGCTAGACGCGCAATGTCCGTCTCTACTTTTGAAGAGATCACGACAAATCAGCCGGAGAAATCCTTGCTGGCGCCTCTGAGCAAAAAAGCCGGCCGCAACAACCAAGGTAAAATTACGGTTCGTCACCATGGCGGCGGACATAAGCGTAAATACCGCATCATCGACTTCAAACGCAACAAAGACGGAATACCGGGCCGCGTTGCTACGATTGAATACGATCCAAACCGGACTTCCAACATCGCACTGATTCACTATGTGGATGGCGAAAAACGCTACATCATCGCTCCTAAAGGTCTGAAAGTAGGAGACGAAGTAGTATCCGGAGCAGGCTCCGACATCAAAATTGGTAATTCTCTTCCGCTGGAAAACATTCCGGTTGGTACGGTTATCCACAACATTGAGTTGAAACCTGGCAAAGGCGGACAATTGGTTCGTGCAGCAGGTACGGAAGCTCAATTGCTCGGTAAAGAAGAGAAGTACGTAACTGTTCGTCTTTCTTCCGGTGAAGTACGCCGCATTCTGAAAGTTTGCCGCGCTACCATCGGTTCTGTAGGCAACGAAGACCATGAGCTCGTGAAAATCGGTAAAGCCGGACGCAGCCGTTGGCTGGGACAACGTCCTGAAGTCCGCGGGGTAGTTATGAACCCTAACGATCACCCTCACGGTGGTGGTGAAGGCCGTGCTCCAATCGGACGCAAATCGCCTATGTCTCCATGGGGCAAACCAACTCTTGGTTACAAAACGCGTAAAAAAGGTAAAGCTTCTGATAAATACATCGTTCGCCGCCGCACGAAGTAATGCACGCTGTGCATAATGCGTGAACGAGCAGCAAGGACGAGAACGTTTGACGAAGGGAGGATTCACACATGAGCCGCAGTCTTAAAAAAGGTCCATTTGTAGATGGATACCTGTTGAAAAAAGTTGAGGTGCTGAACGAACAGGACAAGAAAGTCGTAATCAAAACTTGGTCCCGCCGTTCCACTATTTTCCCTCAGTTCATCGGACACACTTTCGGTGTATATGACGGTCGTAAACATGTGCCTGTATACGTAACCGAAGATATGGTTGGCCACAAGTTGGGCGAGTTCGCTCCAACACGTACGTACAAAGGCCATACGGACGACGACAAGAAAACAAGAAGATAATGAACCAGCGCCATGTTTGAGAGGAGGTAAACTCAATGGAAGCAAAAGCACACGCTAGGTCTGTACGGATTTCCGCCCGTAAAGTCAAGCTCGTGATCGACTTGATTCGCGGTAAGCAAGTGGGTGAAGCGGTAGCTATCCTTCGCCACACACCTAAAGCTGCTTCTCCGGTAGTTGAAAAGCTGCTGAACTCTGCGATTGCCAATGCGGAGCATAACTATTCCTTGGACGTAAACAACCTGGTTGTTTCCGAAGTGTTCGTCAACCAAGGTCCAACGATGAAACGTTTCCGTCCGCGCGCAATGGGACGTGCAAGCCGGATTAATAAACGCACCAGCCACATCACTTTGGTGGTATCTGAAAAATAAGGAGGGAAAACGTGTGGGACAAAAGGTAAATCCCGTCGGACTCCGAATCGGTATTATCCGTGATTGGGAATCCAAATGGTACGCAGGCAAAGATTTCGGTGATCTTTTGCTGGAAGACGTAAAAATTCGTGAGCACCTGAAAAATAAACTGAAAGACTCCGCTGTATCCCGTATCGAGATCGAAAGAGCAGCGAACCGCATCAACGTAACAATCCACACTGCGAAGCCAGGCATGGTTATCGGTAAAGGTGGTTCTGAAGTTGAAAATCTGCGTGGTGAAATCACCAAAATCGCAGGCGGTAAAAAGGTTCACATCAACATTTCTGAAATTAAAAACCCTGAGCTGGACGCAATTCTTGTTGCTGAGAGCATCGCACAACAGCTGGAGCGCCGTGTTTCCTTCCGTCGTGCTTTGAAACAAGCAATCCAAAGAACAATGCGTGCAGGTGCAAAAGGGATCAAAACTCAAGTGGGCGGCCGTCTTGGCGGTGCTGAGATCGCTCGTTCGGAAGGCTACAGTGAAGGAACTGTTCCACTGCACACGCTTCGTGCCGACATTGACTATGGTACAGCTGAAGCTCATACTACTTATGGCCGTATCGGCGTAAAAGTATGGATCTATCGTGGAGAGGTTCTTCCTACGGCTAAGAAACAAGCTGCTCAGGAAGGAGGCAACTAATCATGTTGGTACCAAAACGTGTCAAACACCGCAAGCAGCAACGCGGTCATATGAAAGGCCGTGCTAAAGGCGGTACAACTTTGAACTTCGGTGAATACGGTTTGCAAGCTCTTGAGCCATCTTGGATCACAAACCGTCAAATCGAATCCGCTCGTATCGCGATGACTCGTTATATCAAACGTGGCGGTAAAGTTTGGATTAAAATTTTCCCTGACAAACCGATTACACAAAAGCCTCTCGAAGTGCGGATGGGTAGCGGTAAAGGTAACGTGGAAAAATGGGTTGCAGTTGTGAAGCCTGGTAAGATCATGTTTGAGCTTGCCGGCGTACCGGAAGAGGTTGCTCGCGAAGCTATGCGTCTTGCCGCTCACAAGCTGCCAATCAAAACTAAGTTTGTGAAACGTGAAGAATTGGGTGGTGAAGTAAATGAAGGCTAATGAATTTCGCAACCTAACCACTGCAGAACTTGAGCAAAAAATTTCCGGGTTTAAAGAAGAACTCTTTAACCTCCGCTTTCAACTCGCTACCGGTCAGCTCGACAATCCTGTCCGCATCCGCGATGTGCGCAAAGACATTGCTCGTGCGAAAACCGTGATTCGTGAAAGAGAACTTGGGATTAGCTAAGATCAATGTTTGATCCATATCCCGTATGTATTCAGGAAGGAGGCCCACAATGAGCGAACGTAATGCCCGTAGAGTGCAAGTTGGTAAAGTAGTCAGCGACAAAATGGACAAAACGATTGTGGTTGCTGTAGAAACCTACAAGAAACATGATCTGTACCATAAACGTATCAAGTACACTAAAAAGTTTAAAGCTCATGATGAGAACAACACTGCGCAAATCGGTGATACTGTTAAAATCATGGAAACTCGCCCTCTGTCCAAGGATAAAAACTGGAGACTGGTCGAGATCGTTGAAAAAGCAGTAATCATCTAATGAACCTGCAGTTTTGCCGAAAGGAGGAAATCTAAATGATTCAACCATTTACACGTTTGGCTGTGGCTGACAACTCCGGTGCGAAGGAATTGATGTGTATCCGAGTACTCGGTGGTACGGGACGTCGTACGGCTCAAATCGGTGATCTGATCGTTTGTTCCGTAAAACAAGCAACACCAGGCGGCGTTGTCAAAAAAGGTGACGTTGTTAAAGCGGTTGTGGTTCGTACAAAGCGTTCCACTCGCCGTAAGGACGGATCCTACATTGGTTTTGACGAAAACGCAGCTGTTGTTGTTAAAGAAGATAAAAGCCCGCGCGGAACACGTATTTTCGGACCTGTTGCTCGCGAACTTCGCGATAAAGACTTCATGAAAATCGTTTCCTTGGCACCGGAAGTTATCTAATAACGGATTCTGCGGAATTTCGAATAGAGCGAGTTCTTAACCCCTTTTATCAAGGAAGCAATAGGAGGTGTACGAAATGCCAAAAGTGAAAAAGGTTCTGGAATCCCACAACAACAAGCTTCACGTCAAAAAAGACGATACGGTTATGGTGATTACCGGTAAGGATAAGGGTAAAAAAGGCCGCGTTATCGCTGCTTATCCTCGTGAAAACCGTGTGCTTGTGGAAGGTGTGAACATGATCAAAAAACACCAAAAGCCTAACCAGCAAAATCCACAGGGCGGTATTATCGAGCAAGAAGCTCCGATCCACGTATCCAACGTTATGCACATCGACCCTAAGAGCGGAAAAGTAACCCGCATCGGTTACAAAGTGCTGGAGAACGGTAAAAAAGTGCGCGTTGCCAAACGTTCCGGAGAACAAATCGATAAATAAGACTGTTTAAAGAAAGGAGGCCTATAATTCATGGCAGCAAGAATGAAAGAACGTTACCTGAATGAAATTACTCCTGCTTTGATGCAGAAGTTCAATTATACAACGGTTATGCAGGTTCCGAAAATCGAGAAAGTCGTAATCAACATGGGGGTTGGCGACGCTGTTCAAAACTCCAAAGTGCTTGATTCGGCTGTCAACGACATGCAACTGATCTCCGGCCAAAAACCGGTTATCACACGTGCGAAGAAATCGATCGCCGGTTTCAAACTGCGTGAGAACATGCCGATCGGGGTTAAAGTAACACTGCGCGGCGAGCGTATGTACTACTTCCTGGATAAACTGTTTAACATCACGCTCCCGCGTGTACGTGACTTCCGTGGTGTATCCACCAAAGCCTTTGACGGCCGCGGCAACTACACACTGGGTCTGAAAGAACAGCTGATCTTCCCTGAGATCGAGTATGATAAAGTTGATAAAGTGCGCGGTATGGACATCGTTATCGTAACAACAGCCAAAACCGACGAAGAGTCCCGCGAACTGCTGACTCAATTTGGAATGCCTTTTGCAAAGTAATGACGGCTTAACGTAGTGGGTTTATGATAACCCAATTCTCCGAAAATATTTAGGAGGTGTCAGGCTAAGTGGCAAAAACTTCGATGAAAGTTAAACAACAACGCACGCCGAAGTTCAAAGTTCGTGCGTACACTCGCTGCGAGCGTTGCGGTCGTCCACATTCGGTGTTGCAAAAATTCAAGATCTGCAGAATTTGCTTCCGTGAATTAGCTTATAAAGGCCAGATTCCTGGCGTGAAAAAAGCAAGCTGGTAAAAAGTCCTGTACGGGAAGGAGGTTTATACACAATGACTATGTCTGATCCAATTGCAGATATGCTTACTCGTATTCGTAACGCGAACACAGTTCGTCACGAAACAGTAGAAATGCCTGCTTCGACAATGAAAAAGCAAATCGCCGAAATCCTGAAGCGTGAAGGCTTTATCCGGGATGCGGAGTTTATTGAAGATAACAAACAAGGGATTATCCGTGTTTTCCTGAAATACGGTGCCAATAATGAGCGTGTCATCACTGGTCTGAAAAGAATCAGCAAGCCAGGTCTTCGCGTGTACACGAAGAGCAACGAAGTTCCTCGCGTACTCGGCGGTCTGGGCATCGCGATTATCTCGACTTCCAAAGGTGTAATGACTGATAAAGAAGCACGTCAGTCCAAAGCCGGCGGCGAGGTTGTTTGCTACGTTTGGTAATACCACGTTAACAAGATAGGAGGTGCAACATATGTCCCGTATTGGTCGCAAGCCAATCACAGTACCAAGTGGTGTGGATATCACACTGAACAACACAGTAATCACGGTTAAAGGACCAAAAGGAACTTTGACTCGCGAACTTCATAAAGACATGAAGGTCACTGTGGAAAACAATGAAATTAGCGTTGTTCGTCCTTCGGACAACAAACTTCACCGTTCTCTTCACGGAACAACCCGTTCCGTTGTCAGCAACATGGTGAGTGGTGTAACAGAAGGTTTTGCAAAATCTCTGGAGCTGGTTGGGGTCGGATATCGTGCAAGCAAATCCGGAGATAAAGTCGTTCTGAACGTTGGTTACTCCCATCCGGTAGAAATCACTCCGGAACCTGGCATTGAGTTCGAAGTGCCTTCGAATACAAAAATCATCGTTCGCGGTATCGATAAAGAACGCGTAGGCGCATATGCTGCCAAAATTCGTTCCGTTCGCGAGCCTGAGCCATACAAAGGCAAAGGGATCAAGTATGAAGGTGAACGCATCATCCGTAAAGAAGGTAAAGCCGGTAAGAAGAAATAATGTTCTTGCCGCCTTTGCGCGGTCTTTCCTCTGGAGAGACATTGTGCTTCTTTTTTACCCAGTGCGTCTTGAGATGAAGCTGTAAAGGCAAACTGAAGGGAGTGAAACGAGAAAATGATTACGAAACAGGATAAAAACAAAGCGCGTGTAAGAAGACATCTGCGTGTTCGTAAGAAAATCACCGGAACTGCAGCACGTCCTCGTCTGAACGTGTTCCGTTCTTCCAAACATATCTATGCTCAACTGATCGATGACGTGGCAGGTGTAACCCTGGCTGCAGCTTCGACAGTGGACAAAGAACTGAGCGGCGAGATCAAAAACGGCGGCAGCGTTGAAGCCGCACGTAAAGTCGGAGAACTGGTTGCTAAGCGTGCTAAAGAAAAAGGTGTTTCCGGGATCGTATTCGATCGCGGAGGTTACCTGTATCATGGTCGTATTCAAGCGCTGGCAGAAGCTGCGCGTGAAGCAGGACTTGAGTTTTAAGACATTTTTCAAAAGGAGGTTAACGACTTGCGTGTAGATCCTAACACTTTGGAACTGACTGAAAGAGTTGTAAATATTAATCGTGTTGCTAAAGTTGTAAAAGGCGGACGTCGTTTCAGTTTCAGCGCATTGGTTGTTGTCGGCGACGGCAATGGCTGGGTTGGCGCCGGAATTGGTAAAGCTGGCGAAGTACCTGATGCAATCCGCAAAGGTATTGAAGATGCCAAGAAAAATCTGATTCATGTTCCGCTCGTAGGAACAACCGTCCCTCACCAGATCACAGGTAAGTTTGGAGCAGGCCGCGTGTTGTTGAAGCCTGCATCCCAAGGTACTGGCGTTATCGCCGGCGGTCCGGTTCGTGCCGTACTGGAGCTGGCTGGCGTAGGTGATATTTTGACAAAATCTCTGGGTTCTTCGAATTCCATGAACATGGTCAATGCGACTTTGGAAGGTTTGTCCCGCTTGAAGCGCGCTGAAGAGGTTGCGAAATTGCGTGGTAAAACTGTCGAAGAGCTGCGCGGCTAAGGAGGAAATGGCATGAGCAAACTGCAAATTACTCTCGTTCGTTCATTGATCGGCCGTCCAGGTACACAGAGAACGACTGTAAACACACTTGGCCTGCGCAAGGTCAACCAGACAGTGGTTCACAACGACAATCCTGCAATTCGCGGGATGATCAATCAAGTTAGCCACCTGGTTTCTGTTAAAGAAATCGAGGCTTAAGTTATAGATTTCCAACACAAACAAGGAGGTGCAACGAACGATGAAGTTACATGAGCTTTCGTCCGCTCCAGGCTCCCGCAAAGAACGCAAACGCGTTGGTCGCGGTACTAGTAGCGGTACAGGTAAAACATCAGGTCGCGGTCACAAAGGTCAAAACGCTCGTTCCGGCGGTGGTGTGCGTCCGGGCTTCGAAGGTGGCCAGAACCCACTGTATCGTCGCTTGCCTAAGCGCGGTTTCGTAAATCCAACTCGCAAAGAGTATGCAGTTGTGAACATCGAAGATCTGAATAGTTTGGCAGAAGGTACAGAAGTGACTCCAGAATTCCTGATGGAAAACGGTATTGTGAAAAACGCTAAATCCGGCATCAAAATTCTGGGTAACGGCGAAGTCACTGTAAAACTGACTGTTAAAGCGAACAAGTTTTCTCAATCTGCGGTGGAGAAAATTGAAGCTGCCGGCGGTAAAACCGAGGTGATCTAATGTTCAATACCCTGAAGAATATATGGCGGGTTGAAGAGCTTCGCACTCGTATCCTGTTCACGCTGTTGATTCTGATTGTGTTCCGTATCGGCTCCTTCGTTCCGGTTCCGGGAGTAAACAAGGATGTCTTTACGGCAACCGATCAGGCAGGAAGTGAGTTGTTCGGTCTTCTGAACACCTTCTCCGGGGGTGCATTGTATCAGTTCTCGATCTTTGCCCTCGGTATTGTGCCGTATATCACGGCGTCCATTATCGTGCAACTTCTTTCAATGGACGTTATTCCGAAACTGGCGGAATGGGCTAAACAAGGGGAACATGGCAAAAAGAAGTTGGCACAGATAACCCGTTATGGTACGGTTATACTGGCTCTGATTCAGGCATTCGGCACTTCGATCGGCTTTAACCGTCTGTATAACGCAGAAATGATTCCAGGGGCAACCATTGCGGATTATATTCTGATTGCGATTGTACTGACAGCTGGCACTACGTTCCTGATGTGGCTTGGTGAGCAGATCACCGAGAAGGGAATCGGAAACGGTATTTCCATTATCATCTTTGCGGGCATCGCTGCCGGCATTCCGAGACATATCCGGACGATCGTTGAATCCCAGTTTATTCAGGCGGATCAGCTCTTCATGAATATTCTGAAAGCCATTATTATGGCTTTGGTCATTCTTTTGGTCGTTGTCGGAGTTATCTTCATCCAGCAGGGGATCCGGAAAATTCCGGTGCAGTATGCGAAACGGGTAGTCGGCAACAAAATGTACGGCGGCCAAAACACGCATATTCCGATGAAAATCAATGCAGCGGGCGTTATTCCGGTCATCTTTGCGGTGTCATTGCTGCAGTTCCCGATCATTATTGCAAGCTTCTGGGCAGACAAGGTCTGGGCTCAGTGGGTAACCACCCATTTGTACTATGACAAGCCGCTCGGAATGGTGCTGTACGTTGTGATGATTATCGGCTTTACTTTCTTCTATACATTTGTACAGATGAATCCGCAGCAAATGGCAGACAACATGAAGAAGAACGGCGGCTATATTCCGGGCATCCGTCCGGGGAAAGCAACGGAGACGTATCTGACTCGCGTCATGTCGCGTCTGACGATGACAGGAGCTTTGTTCCTGGCTGTCATTTCCGTGTTGCCGGTATTCTTAGGGGCACTTTCGGGCCTGCCTCGTTCGGTGCAAATCGGGGGTACTTCACTGCTCATCATCATCGGTGTGGCACTGGATACCATGAAGCAGATCGAAAGCCAGTTGATTAAACGCCATTACAAAGGCTTCATCAATAAATAGGCGATAGGTTCCGGGACAGGTAATTTACTTGTCAACGGCACCTATTGTGCTGTTTCTTGTGTAGGGGTCGTCTTGAGGGAGTGACAGGTTGTGAACATTCTTATCATGGGCCCTCCCGGGGCTGGAAAAGGAACACAAGCGGGTGTCATCGTAAATGAATTCGGCATCCCTCACATTTCAACCGGAGACGCTTTTCGTCTGGCGATGAAACAGGGAACTCCGATTGGAGTGAAAGCGAAGGAATACATCGACCGCGGTGAGCTTGTTCCTGATGATGTTACGATTGGCATTGTCGAAGAAAGACTCCAACAGCCAGACTGCGAGAAAGGATTCTTGCTGGACGGATTTCCAAGAACCCTGGCCCAGGCTGAAGCGTTGGACGAAATTCTTGGACGGCTGGGCACCAAACTCGATCATGTCGTTGATTTAAAAGTAGACCGCGACCGTTTGATGGCGCGGATTACCGGACGGCGCATTTGCAAAACTTGCGGAGCGACCTATCACGTGATATTCAATCCGCCCAAGGTTGAAGGCATTTGCGATAAAGACGGCGGCGAGCTGTACCAGCGCTCCGACGACAACGAAGAGAGCGTAGGCAAACGGCTTGACGAGTACATTAACAAAACAGCACCACTCCTCACGTTTTATGAAAACAAAGGTCTTCTGCGTCAAATAGACGGGGAGCAGGATATCGATGCGGTTTCCAAAGATATCGTATCCTTGCTGCGGGGTTAACTGTAATGATCATTTGCAAGTCCGAAACGGAATTGAGCTTTATGAGGGAAGCCGGACGCATCGTGGCGGAATGTCATAGCCTACTGGCCGAACATATTGAGCCTGGTATTACTACAGGAGAACTCGATCATATAGCTGATCAGTACATTCGCAGTCAAGGAGCTGTGCCGTCTTTTAAAGGTTATAATGGTTTTCCTGCTAGTATTTGCGCTTCAGTCAACGAACAACTGGTTCACGGATTTCCCGGCAGCCGCACATTACACGATGGTGATATCGTTACGTTTGACATTGGCGCGCAGTATCGGGGGTACCATGGGGATTCCGCCTGGACGTATCCGGTCGGCAGCATCTCACCAGATGCAAGGCGGCTGTTGGATGTGACCGAGGGAGCCCTGGTGGCGGGACTGGCACTTGTCAAACCGGATGTTCGCTTGTTTACTATATCGCACGCGATACAGAAATATATTGAGGATGCTGGTTTTTCAGTAGTGAGGGAATATGTCGGACACGGTATAGGAGCCAAGCTGCATGAGGAACCGCAGATTCCAAACTACGGGATTCCTGATAGGGGACCGGGACTGAAACCCGGCATGGTGCTGGCGATTGAACCGATGGTTAACGCGGGAGCCCGCCATGTAAGGACATTGGAAGACAACTGGACGGTCGTGACGGTGGACGGGTCATTGTGTGCCCACTTCGAGCATACAGTGGCAGTAACCCCGGACGGCATGGAAATTTTCACTACACTGAATTCGTAGGTGATATTGATGGAAGATCAAGGCAGCCTGCAGATTGGTCAGCTTGTGAAAATCCTGAAAGGCAGAGATGCCGGCCAGGCAGCGGTCGTCGTTTCCATTGCGGACAGCAGGTTTGTATATATTGCGGATGGGGACAAACGGAAGTTTGACCAGGCCAAGAAGAAGAATATTCTTCATCTGGAGCCCCAACCGGTGATTAGCAGCGAGATAGTAAACAGTTTGAATGAAAGCGGCCGGGTTACAAACGGCAAGTTGCGTTTTGCAGTGAACCGTTTTCTGGAATTTGCCCAATTTCACGCTGAAGAGAAAGGAGACTAATTTTGGCCAAGGAAGATGTCATTGAAGTGGAAGGTACGGTGATTGAGCCGCTTCCGAACGCGACGTTCAAAGTGGAGCTCGAGAACGGTCACCAGATTCTTGCTCACGTATCCGGAAAGCTGCGTATGCATTTTATCCGCATTCTGACAGGCGACAAAGTGGTCGTACAGTTATCGCCTTACGATCTGACCAAGGGTCGTATAACTTACCGTAAATAAATTGTGTCTGATCTCTTTATGAGAGCAGCTATCTGAATCAACAGGTTATGTTCCGCAAAACTCTTTAAGAAGACTTACGATACGAGCTTTGCCAGCGGTAAAGCTTGGAGGAGGGAATGAACATGAAGGTAAGACCTTCTGTAAAACCCATTTGCGAAAAATGCAAAGTCATTCGCCGCAAAGGGAATGTAATGGTTATTTGCGAAAATCCGAAGCACAAACAAAAACAAGGTTAATAGAAGGGGGTGTAGCGTAAAATGGCTCGTATAGCTGGTGTGGATTTGCCACGTGACAAACGCGTTGAGATCGCCTTGACTTACATTTTCGGAATCGGTAAAACGACTTCCCAAAAAGTTCTGAAAGAAACAGGCATCAATCCGGACACTCGTGTTCGTGACTTGACGGAAGATGAAGTGAGCAAATTACGTGAAACGATCGACAAAGCGGTTAAAGTGGAAGGCGACCTGCGTCGTGAAATTTCCTTGAATATTAAACGTCTGACTGAGATCGGCTGCTACCGCGGTATTCGTCACCGTCGTGGTCTGCCTGTTCGTGGTCAACGTACAAAAACGAATGCCCGTACACGTAAAGGACCTCGTCGTACTGTTGCAAATAAAAAGAAATAAGAAGGGAGGATAACATTCAATGGCTAAACCGAAGAAAGTCGTACGTACAAAACGTCGTGACCGTAAAAATATCGAATCCGGCGTGGCACACATCCGTTCCACGTTCAACAATACGATCGTTACCATCACGGATCCGCACGGTAACGCAATCTCTTGGGCCAGCTCCGGCGGTCTGGGATTCCGCGGTTCCCGTAAATCCACTCCATTCGCAGCGCAAATGGCTGCTGAAACAGCTGCCAAAGCCGCAATGGAACACGGCATGAAAACTGTTGAAGTTATGGTTAAAGGACCAGGCGCAGGCCGTGAAGCAGCTATCCGTTCTCTGCAAGCTGCAGGTCTCGAAGTTAACCTGATTAAAGACGTGACTCCGGTACCTCAT
Source organism: Paenibacillus jiangxiensis (assembly GCF_046098255.1). Lineage (NCBI taxonomy): Bacteria > Bacillati > Bacillota > Bacilli > Caryophanales > Paenibacillaceae > Paenibacillus > Paenibacillus jiangxiensis. Next base: position 13,119 of record NZ_JBJURI010000037.1, on the reverse strand, counting down.
AACGGATGCCGTCCTCCAAAACGCCGTCGTGTCTAATGAGATTTTCCCTCAGCGTGTAGTATAAAATCGGCGCATTCTGCCAAGAATGGTTGTTTAGGCATACTGCATGGTAAAGTTTGGATAAGGTGAATGTTTCATTATAGGAGCGACGTTTTGAAGGAGGGATATTGCAGTGATTGAAATCGAAAAGCCGAAAATTGAGACGGTTGACGTCAATGATAATGGCACCTACGGGAAATTCGTGGTAGAACCTTTGGAACGC
>NZ_JBJURI010000037.1:12278-12753 GCF_046098255.1 Paenibacillus jiangxiensis | reverse complement strand
TGCAACGGTTCCTGGCGTAATGGAAGACGTAACGGAGATCATTCTTAACCTGAAAGCTTTGTCGCTCAAGATCCACTCCGATGAAGAGAAAGTGCTCGAAATCGACGCGGAAGGCGAAGGAGCCGTAACGGCAGGAGATATCCGTGCGGACAGCGATGTTGAAATCCTGAATCCAGATCTTCATATCGCTACGCTTGGACCAGGTTCGAGACTTCACATGCGTATTTTCGCCAATCGCGGACGCGGCTATGTTAAGCAAGATCGTAACAAGCGTGAGGATCAGCCTATTGGCGTAATCCCCGTCGACTCCATCTACACTCCGATTTCCCGCGTAAACTACGGTGTGGAAAATACGCGTGTAGGCCAAGTGACCAACTATGACAAGCTGACACTGGAAGTATGGACCGACGGAAGCATTCGGCCTGAAGAGGCTGTCAGTCTTGGGGCTAAAATCCTGACTGAGCATTTGATGCTG
>NZ_JBJURI010000037.1:0-12063 GCF_046098255.1 Paenibacillus jiangxiensis | reverse complement strand
TTTGGAAGAGGTTCAAGAGAAGCTCGAGGAACTTGGTTTAGGACTCCGTACGGAAGAATAAGACAGCAACGTTTTGTAAGAAGGAGGGGAAAAACATGGCATATCAAAAACTGGGCCGCAACTCCAGCGCCCGTAAAGCTTTGTTCCGTGACATGGTAACTGATCTGTTCTTGTACGAGCGTATCCAGACTACGGAAGCTAAAGCAAAAGAAGTTCGTTCTATCGCTGAGAAACTGATTACCAAAGCAAAACAGGGAGATCTGCATGCACGCCGTCAGGTAGCTGCATACGTTCGCCGTGAAACTTTGGATGGTGAGCAGGATGCAATTCAAAAACTGTTTAGCGAACTGGCTACTCGTTATGCCGAGCGTCCAGGCGGATACACTCGTATCCTGAAGCTGGGACCTCGTCGTGGCGACGCCGCTCCAATGGTTTACCTGGAACTGGTTGACCGCGCGTAAGCAGGTATGGATGAGGAAAGGGTGGGCAGAGTCGGTTGATTCTGAGCAGCCCTTTTTTTCCTGTTGGAGAAGCTCTGTAAGGGGCTTCTCCTTTTATATGTTGTTCGATCCAACGGCAACAGTGAATGGAAGCACAAATACACTTGCCTAAAAGGTGTGTTAGGAACATGCGGAATATATGCATGAGAGTGAACTATGACGGAACCCATTACCACGGCTTTCAGACTCAGCCTGGCGGCAATACAATCCAGGATCATATAGAGAGCGCTATACATTCCTTGACGGGAGAGACGCTCAAGATTACCGCCTCAGGCCGCACGGATGCGGGAGTGCATGCTTACGGCCAGGTTTTCAATTTTAAAACCGAATCGCCTATCCCGGTCCACCGCTGGTGTCTGGCGCTGAACGCGTGGCTGCCGGAGGATATTATTCTCACGGATGCGAAAGAGGTTCCGTTGTCGTTTCATGCGCGCCACATGGCCAAAAGGAAGACATACCGTTACAGCATTAACGCTAACCGTTTTCCGGACATTTTTCATCGCCGCACCCAGTTTCATCATCCTACGCGTCTGGATATTGAGTCTATGCGCAGGGCGCTGCAGCTGATGGTCGGCACCTATGACTTTACCTCGTTTGCATCCACACAGTCGCAGAAACTGAATCATGTCAGGACTGTATATGATGCCCATATAGAAGTTGATCATTCTTTTTCCCGTCCTAGATCGGATGATCAGGGGATTATACATGTTTATGTGACCGGCAGCGGCTTTCTGCAGCATATGGTTCGGATTATGGTTGGGACACTGATGGAAGTGGGAGAAGGAAAGAAGTCGCCGGAGGATATCCCGGGTATTTTGGCTGCCAAAGACCGCTCAAGAGCGGGGCCAACAGCGGTTGCACATGGGCTGATGCTGTGGAATGTGGAATATGATGAAAACGTCCAAAAAACTTAAGTTTTTGCTTGCGGAATGCGTAAAAATCATGTAACATATAAGTTGTGTTTTCTTAATGGCTTTCCCACAGCCCCAGTTAAGATTTACACCTTATAGCAATCTCTATCCATCACAAAAGCAATAACTTAATGAACGAATATAAATGAGTTTTTTGAAAAAAGATGAATTTCACATTTATGTGAGCGATCTGAAGGAGGAAACTTTCCATGCGTACTACGTATATGGCTAAGCCAAGTGAAGTTGAGCGCAAATGGCACATTATTGATGCTGAAGGCAAAACGCTTGGTCGTCTGGCCAGCGAAGCGGCTGCGTTGATCCGCGGCAAACATAAGCCTGAATTCACTCCACATGTGGATGGCGGCGATTTCGTCATTGTTATCAATGCGGAGAAAATCGTCCTGACAGGCAAAAAAATGGAGAACAAAAAATACTACCGTCACTCCCTGCATCCAGGTGGTCTGAAAGTAACAACTGCTCAAGATATGGTGAAAAACAAGCCTGAACGTATGCTGGAGCTGGCTGTTCACGGCATGCTTCCTAAAACTCGCATGGGCGAGAAAATGAAGCTGAGACTGAAAGCTTACAAAGGCACTGAGCATCCACATGCAGCACAAAAACCTGAAGTTTACGAACTTCGCGGTTAATTAAAAGGAGGACAGTTTCATGGCACAAGTACAATACTATGGGACAGGTCGTCGTAAACATTCGGTAGCTCGTGTTCGTCTCGTACCGGGTGAAGGACGCATTGTCATTAACAAACGTGATATCAATGAATATTTCGGTGTGGAAACACTGAAAATGATCGTAAGACAACCACTGAACCTGACTGAAACAAACGGAAACTATGACGTTATCGTTATCGCTCATGGCGGCGGTATTTCCGGTCAAGCCGGCGCAATCCGTCACGGGATCTCCCGCGCTCTGCTGAAAGCAGACCCTGAGTTCCGTCCAGCACTGAAAAAAGCAGGTTTCCTGACTCGTGACCCACGGATGAAAGAACGTAAGAAATACGGTCTCAAAGCCGCTCGTCGCGCACCTCAGTTCTCGAAACGTTAATATCCCTTGTGTATCAAGGATTACCAAGCCCTTGGCCTTTTATGGTCAGGGGCTTATTTATTTTATTGAGGTCTCAGCCTCAGCTTTTGCAGCAGCAATCATGAACATCAAGCTTATCAGTTCAGTTGTACCATCGAGTAGTTTTACACCTCTGTAAACTACATCAGCAAGGAGACCAGCAGCGGGAGGGTTGCAAGCGATATAAGCGCGCTTATGATGAACGCTGATGCCGTCTCGGCCTCCAGGCTGTCGAAGCGGACGGCAATCATGGGATCTTGGGGCGGTAGTAATAAGGAAATACCCGCTTTCTGCTTATTATGGCCAAAACAAAAAGAACTCCCTGCGAGTTCAAGACAAGGAGCTGTGAACTTCGCAGGAAGCTGTGTTTAGGGCTTTGCATCTTTCATAAAGAACAAAATATCAAACGAGTATAGGCTCAGCGGCTCTAACCCGCCGATAGGCAGGCTCCCAAATCAAACCTTCAATAGCCTCGCGGATACTGTCCGGGCGAATACGGGCGACGTTATCACTGATTGCCGCCTGGGCCACAGCCTCAGCTACAGCAAGCGACACTTCCCGTAACTGGCTGATATTAGGCAGCAGGGCTGCCCCTGGCTTAGACAGATCCACCATGAGGGCGACAGCTTCTGCAGCGGCCGTAAACATTCCGCCGGTAATTACGCTGGCCTTAACGGCGATCGCACCCAGTCCCAGACCAGGGAAGACGAACGCATTATTCGATTGGCCGATTTCATAAGTTGTTCCGTTATAGGCTACGGGCTCAAAGGGGCTTCCTGTGGCGATTAGCGCTTTCCCGTCCGTCCAGCGGACCAGATCCTCTGGAATGGCCTCGGCAAGTGCCGTAGGATTGGACATCGGCATAATAATTGGGCACTCTACATGCTGGGCCATTTCTCTGATCACTTCCTCGGAAAAAGCGCCGGCCGAACCGGACGTTCCGATCAGTATCGTCGGTTTCACCTGACGAATAACTTCCAGCAGTGTTATTGTTCCGTCTTTGCCGTGATTCCATTCACGGATTTCAGAGGTTTTACGGACATAAGGCTTTTGAAAGCCGAGCACATTCTCCGTTTCATCCGTTAATAAACCGCGATAGTCGTAGGCCCAGAAGCGGCTTAAAGCTTCCTGCTCCGACAGGCCGCTGCGCATCATGGCGTCACGAATCTGATCGGCATTGCCTATACCGGCTGCCCCGGGACCGAAGACAACGACCCGCTGTTCGGACAGAGGAAGCCGGGTTATTTTAAGGGCGGACATTACCGCGGCGAGTGTCACGGCTCCTGTTCCCTGAATATCATCATTAAATGTAAGGATTTGATTTCCGTATTGTTCAATAATGCTGCGGGCATTCACATTGCCAAGGTCTTCCCAGTGAAGCAGTGCGTCCGGATACAGCTCAAGCGCCTTTTGGACGAACGTATCGATGAATTGGTCATATTGCTCTCCACGCACTCGGTGATGACGGTTACCGATGTACAGAGGGTCCGCAAGCAGCTGCTCATTATTCGTTCCTACATCCAGTACCACAGGAAGAACCCGTCCGGGATGAATCCCCGCGGCAGCGGTATATACTGCCAACTTGCCGATGGCGATATTAATACCCCCGACTCCCCAGTCCCCTATGCCGAGAATGCTCTCGGAATCCGTAACGACGATCAGATCCACATCTTCAGCGCTTAGACCAGTATTGCGGAAGGCTTCTTCAATCCCCTTGGGGTTATCTATCGATAGATAGACGCCGCCAGGCCGGTGATATTCATGGCTGTATTCCTGGATGGCTTGCCCTACTGTCGGCGTATATACAACAGGCAGCATTTCGCTCAAATGATCAGTCAGCAGCCTGTAATACAAAACGACATTTCGGTTATACAGATCATTCAAAGAAGCGTTGCGGCGCAGCATGGTGGGTTGAGCAAGAAACTGCTTGTAGGCGCGACCCGCCTGTTCATCAAGCGTAAGCACCGTAGGGGGCAATATGCCTTCAAGCCCCAATTCCCGCCGTTCCTCGTGCGAAAAAGCGACCCCTTTATTCAGCAGGGGATTGGCCAGCACATCCTTGCCTTTTAACGGGGTTGAAAGAGAACCGTCTTCGTTTACATAAAAAGCTTCCACTCCAAAACCTTCTTTCTTTTACTCCATAACATTTATTAAATTGCTTGCACGTCTGAAATGCGTTCCTATTCTAAAAAATCGCTTAACAAAGGTCAATTGAATAAAATTCCAACTCCTTCGTAATTTACAGCTGATTTTTCTGAAAAACCTTGATATATTCACGTTTTTCCGTCAGGAAATCATTGTAATCAACCTTTTTTATCTTCATGATAAAAACCCTGTATTGATATTGCTAAATTCTCATCTTGGCCCCATGTTTTACTTTTTTCCACATTGACATTTAGATAGAAAGTTTTATACTGAATTTATAATTCTCATTTGTTTAGTAGGGATTTAAAAGGAGGCGTTTCCAACATGAACTTATTGGAGAAGGAACAATTGATTCAAGTGAAAGCGGAAGAGCTTGAGCATGCCACGCCGGAAGATGTGATTCGTTACGCTGTTGAGACCTTTCCGAATATCACCTTTGCCTGCAGCTTCGGCGCAGAGGATGTCGTGCTGGTCGATATGCTGCAAAAGATAAGTCCCTCCACGGATGTATTTTATTTAGATACAGACTTTCATTTCAAGGAAACTTACGAGACACGCGATCAGATGATGGATAAATATCAAATGGAATTTGTACGGGTATCTCCGAAGCTGACCCCTGAGGAGCAGGCGGCAGAGCACGGCGATGAGCTGTGGAAGGTCGATCCTAATGCCTGCTGCAATATCCGTAAGGTTGAACCTTTAACACGTATACTGGGGAATTATGAAGCGTGGATTACGGGCATTCGCCGCGATCAGGCTCCAACCCGCGCCAATGCGAAAAAAATCGAATATGACGTAAAATTCGGCCTTGTCAAATTCAACCCGTTGGCGGATTGGACTTCAGAGGATGTGTGGAATTATATCCGGGACAACAATGTCATTTATAACCCTCTGCATGACCAGAACTATCCGAGTATTGGATGCGAGCACTGCACACGTCCTGTCGCTCCCGGGGAAGATCCCCGCGCAGGCCGCTGGTCCGACTCCGACAAAACCGAATGCGGACTTCATAAATAATCGTAGAAGGAGAGATCATGATATGACCGCAATACTTCCGCATGGGGGAACCCTGATTAACCGTTTAACAGAGGGAGAAGAACGGGAAGCTCTCCTGCAAAAGGCAAAGCAGCTCCCCGTGATCCGCGTTAATGCCTGGACGATCTCAGATCTGGACCTTATAGGGGTAGGGGCCTTTTCACCTCTGACCGGGTTTATGAATGAGCAAGATTACCGTTCCGTTGTGGAGCGGATGCGTCTTGCAGACGGCACGGTATGGAGCATCCCCATTACACTTGCAGTGAATGAATCGACAGCTTCGTCTCTTACTGTTGGCGAACAGGCGGCCCTGGTCGGAGAAGAAGACGGGGTCATCTACGGAATTTTGGACGTAACCAGCCTGTACCAGGTTGATCAGGGCGAAGAGGCAAGACGCGTCTTTAAAACCGATGATCCCGAGCATCCCGGAGTAAAGAAGCTGTTTGAGCGCCCTTCAACCTACGTAGGCGGACCTGTGCACGTATTGAACAGGCCGCAGCCTGCCAAATTTGGCGAGTTTTATTTTGATCCTTCCGATACCCGCCGGCACTTCGCCGAGCAGGGCTGGAAGACCGTTGTCGGCTTTCAGACACGCAATCCCGTTCACCGTGCGCATGAGTATATTCAGAAGAGTGCCATGGAGATCGTGGATGCGCTGTTCCTGAATCCGCTCGTCGGTGAGACGAAGTCGGACGACGTACCGGCTGATGTGCGCATGAAGAGTTATTTGGTCCTGCTGGAGCATTATTATCCTGCCAATCGTACCTTCCTCGGTGTGTTCCCGGCAGCGATGCGTTATGCAGGTCCGCGCGAGGCGATTTTCCATGCGATGGTCCGTAAAAATTACGGCTGTACCCATTTTATTGTGGGACGGGATCATGCGGGGGTAGGAGACTATTACGGAACCTATGAGGCGCAGGAAATTTTCAGCAACTTTACGGCCGAGGAGCTGGGCATTACGCCATTGTTCTTCGAGCACAGCTTTTTCTGCACAAAATGCGGGAATATGGCTTCCAACAAAACATGCCCGCATCCGAAAGAAGATCATTTGACATTGTCAGGCACGAAGGTGCGTGGATTGCTGCGCGACGGCGTCTGCCCGCCGCCTGAATTTACGAGACCGGAGGTAGCGCAAATTCTTATCGAAGGCATGTCTCAACAAATTGGCTCTTGATGTACTATTTGTCCGCCTTGTCCCATATAGATCAATAGTATCTGTATGGGAACGGAGGCGTTTTTTTATGCTCAAATACCGAAACCGCAACATCACCTTATGGATTCGCTACCGTACGCTGAGAAGATGGCTGCTTGGTTTATGCCTGATGTTTCTTTTCGCAGCTGTGACCGTATCAGATATTCCCGCGTCAACGACCTGGACCTATTGGAGCCTGCCGCTGGCCGGGAAAGTCATTGTGCTGGACGCCGGCCACGGCGGTCCGGACGGGGGAGCTGTAAGCAAAGAGGGTGTCATCGAGAAGGATATCAATCTAGCGATTACCCTCTACCTTCGCGATTATCTGCAGCAGGCGGGAGCGGTGGTCAAGCTGACCCGCGAGGATGACAGGGACCTTGCTGATGAGTCCACCCAGGGGTATTCCAGGAGGAAAACCGAAGACCTTAAGCGGCGCGTACGCCTCATTGAGGAATATAAAGCAGACCTCTTTCTCAGCATCCATATGAACAGCGTTCCGTCAAGCAGATGGAGCGGAGCCCAAACCTTTTATTACCCAAGCCATGCGGACAACGCTTCATTGGCGGCACTGATACAGGATGAAATCCGCCGGAATATGGAGAATACGGACCGGGTTGCCAAGACCGTAGACACCGTTTATCTGCTGCAGGCACTCAAGATGCCTTCAGCCCTCGTGGAGATCGGCTTCCTGTCCCATCCGCGGGAAGCGCGGCTGCTGGCGGATGAGGCGTACCAGCGTCAAATATCCGCAGCAGTCTATAAAGGGATTCTGCGTTATAGCTCCGGTGAGCGCGTCACTATGCCAGCAGGCAAGTAGCGGGGGATAATGCTATAATGAGGTCAGCAGGCAGAAGTGCATTTCAATTATTCGAAGCAGGGGTGATCTCGTTAATGCTGGCTAGAGAACAGGTCTTGGAGGCGCTTCAGCGTATACAGGAGCCGGGCAGCGGCGCAAGCTTGACGGAATTGGAGTTTATACGCGACATTGTCGTCCGTGACAATCAGGTTTCCTTGACCGTCGTATTGGTAACGGACAATGAAGAGGTAAGAACAAAACTGAACCATGAGATCAGTGAAGCTCTGGGGCATGCCGGGGCTTCGAATATTCATATACGATTTCGTGAGGCGTCGGAACGTGAACGGGCGGCGCTGGGCGGTGAGAAGGAGGATCAGAACGATCCTGTGCTTACGAAAGGGCATGCGGCCGGCATGGAGGGGCATGAGCTGCTTGATCCGCAATCAGGCGTCCGCTTCATTGCGATTGCCAGCGGCAAAGGCGGTGTGGGCAAATCCACGGTAACCGTCAATCTTGCAGCTGCGCTGGCCCGTAGCGGCAAACGTGTAGCCATTATCGATGCGGATATCTACGGATTCAGTGTTCCCGACATGATGGGTATCGAAGAGTATCCGGTTGTAGAGGACGGTGTCATTCAGCCGGTTGAACGTTTTGGCGTTAAAGTGATGTCCATGGGCTTCTTTGTCAGAGAGAATAACCCGGTCATCTGGCGCGGTCCGATGCTGGGAAGGATGCTTCGCCAGTTTTTCAGCGATGTGAACTGGGGACGGCCGGAATACATGCTTCTCGACTTGCCGCCCGGAACCGGTGATATTGCCTTGGACGTTCATCAGATGATTCCGCACAGTAAGGAAATTATCGTCACCACCCCGCACGCTACCGCTGCTTATGTCGCCGCCCGCGCCGGCGCCATGGCCGTGCAGACGAATCATGAGGTGCTGGGGGTTGTGGAGAATATGGCCTATTATCAGTCGCGAACAGGGGAAAAGGACTACGTGTTTGGCAGGGGAGGGGGCGCGCTGCTGGCAGAAACGCTGCATGTTCCTCTTCTTGCCCAAATACCGCTGGGAGCTCCGGATAATCATCCGTCTGAGCCTGATTTCTCGCCATCAGTCTATAAGGCAGATACCGAGCACGGTCAGCTGTATGACCAGATTGCGAAGCATGTGATCGGTCTTGAGAACAGCTGAATCACTCTGCTGAATAAAGATAAAGGACAGAACCGGCATGCATGTCGGGCTGTCCTTTTTAAGCTTATCCGCTTTGTTCCCCGCCTTGACCTGAGCTTTCTCCACCTTGACCTTTCTTTCCTCCGCCTTCGCCTTTTTTCTTTTCCTTTGGCTGCAGTTCCTCATGAACCACGCTTTTCAGAAGACTCATAACCTCAAGCCGGAACAGAGGATTTTGCATGGCTTCCTGCATGATGGTCATCGTTTGTTTACGGTATTCGGGGGTTTTGGTCATATCAAGCATCATGGTGCTGACCTCAGGCGACTTAAGCATTTCCCGCACCGATTTCTGATAGGTCGGATCCTTGATCAACTGCATGTGCAGTTCCTTGTTCTGCTTGTTTATGGCTTTAGCGAATTCTCCTGCAAATGCCGGATCGGTCATAATTTTCTCAAATTCCTTCTGATATTCGGGCGAAGTCAAAGTATCCTTGACCGCAGTCTTGATATCACCGGAGGTTGATGAAGACATAAGCATTTTCATGCCCATCGCACCGCCTGATCCGCCGCCTGAAGAGGTCCCGCCTCCGCTCGTCATGGCTTCCTCGACCGCTTTTTTTCCTTCATCACTTTTAAGAATATCTACAACCATGGTTTTCATTTCCTTATAGCTGGGCTGTGGAGGAGATGAATAATTTTGCTCAGATCCGCAGCCCGACAGTACGGCTCCGATGCAAAGTATTGCGCATATCAGTCGATAATGCGGCCATTTCATGGACCTTACCCTCCTTATAAAGTGACTGTGCATAGTATGCGGTCGCCGGGACCGAATTATGTTGCAGCCTTTTTGGAATTTTGATGGGATGGCTGTAAAATAAGTCTGTATAAGCGAAAAACAGCCGACCGAAGTCGGCTGCCGGAAGGCGTAAGAAGGAGTTACATTCCTGCGGCATCTTCAATGGCCTGCTGCAGCATCGCTTGATCTCTGACCTCTTTTCCCTGTTGTGTGCCTTGCTGCATCAGCTCTGATACGGTTACGAATTCGTAGCCCTGCTCACGCAATTTGTCAATGATGACGGGGAGGGCCTCATGAGTCTGCTGGGAGGAATCGCTGGCATGAAGCAGAACAATGTCCCCCGGATGAGCTCTGGACACGACGCGGTCAATGATTTTCTGGGTGCCTGGGTTTTTCCAGTCCAGGGAATCAGTATCCCATTGAATGGTTGTATAGCCTAACTCGGTTGCGATCTGCAGCACTCTTTTATCGAAATCCCCATTGGGCAGACGAATGAGTTTGGGTTCCTTTCCGGTTAAGTCGGTTAACATCGTATGGGCTGTCGTAATTTGGCGGCGTATTTCTTCATCGCTGAGGCTTGTGTAGTTTTCGTGCTTGTGTCCATGGCTCCCGATTTCATACCCGCTGTCCACAATTTGTTTTACAAGCTCCGGATGGGTTTTGCTCCAGGGGGAGGATAAGAAAAAGGTTGCTTTCTGCAGCTTCTTCTCCTTCAAGACCTCCAGAATGGGAGCTGTACGTTTATCACCCCAGCTAATATCGAAGGTTAGGGCGATGACCTTTTTCTCAGTCGGTACACTGTATACAGCCGCTGGAGCTTCCTCCGAAAAAACACTGATATTGCTGCGTTCCACATATACGATACCGATGGCAAAAACAGCAGCCGCGAAGCCGATAAGAAACCGTTTGATCTTTTTGCCGTTTAATACATAAAAGAAAGAATTCATGCACCTTGATCCCCTTTCCCGGAGTGTAGCTTGTTTACTTTACACTATGCATGGCCATGTTTTTTATGATTATAGAGTTCATAAGTTTTCAGCGGAGTAGGACAATTCTATCTAGGAGGGATTCACTTTGGGTTTCAGAGCATTTTTGAAAATCTTGAATTCGATGAAGGGAGTTTTGCTGTTCACTGCTTTGCTGTTTTGTGCAAGCATAGCCTTGGGCTGGATCAGTACGGGGCTCATTGAGCAGATGCTCAAACAGCAAATTGAAGGACTTGGACAGGTTGCAGGAAGGCTGCAGGAATCGGGCAATGCGCAGCTTAGTTTTTTCGTCTTCATTTTTTTCAACAATGCCATCAAGTGTGTGCTGGTTATGTTTCTGGGAGCGGCGTTCGGGATCATTCCTGTTATTTTCATAGTAATGAATGGCATGGTCATCGGTTTCCTGGTTCACTGGGTGGCTGCAAACTCAGCGGCTAATCTGTATGAGCTGATTGTCAAAGGGTTGCTGCCGCATGGTATCATCGAGCTCCCGGTTTTATTGATTGCCTGTGCGTACGGCTTAAAGTTTGGCGGGATGGTTATGTCATCGATCCGCGGGGGAGTCAACGTGGAAAGTAGGAGAGCGAAGCCCGCAATGTCCTGGCCGGTTTTTATGAAGCAGACATGGAATGTTGCGCTTTGGGTCGTCATTCTCCTGTTTATCGCAGCCATCATAGAAAGCACTGTATCTTACAGCTTGATGAGAGGCTGAAAAAGGCGACTGAGCGTGTAATTTGAGTGGAATTCGTTTGAACTTTATTAAAATCCGTTTAAAAAACAGTAAACGTTGGAACAACTATACAGACAAAAACCATTCATGCAGTAGATTGAAGGCGGAGGGCGTTACGGCATATAACCGATTTCACTACAGGGTACTTAATAATATAAAGAGCAAGGGAGCATGATCGTACATGATGGGTATGCTGTTTAACGAAAAAGAGTGTAAGGAACTGGACTACGTCCTTCGTCGGGAGCTGGACGAGATGCTGATGGATTTGAGCGATAAACGTCTGGATCTGGATATTCGCAATGCAATAGTTTTACGTTACAAGACAGTGTTTCGGATGTATGCACGCTTCGCGGCTCCGAAAGAGCTGTCGAAATATGCTATCAGGGGCAAGATATCAGAGTAGATACAAATTTCCGTTGACTTCCGCCGACATTCTATGTTAAATTAATTTTCGTTCTTTGAATGGCTGTGATAAAACAAAAAACATTTTTAAAAAAAGTTCTTGCCAAAGCGAAGAATAAATGATATATTATAAAAGTCGCCGCTGAGATGTGGTGATGATGAAAAATAAGTGTTTGATCTTTGAAAACTGAACAACGAGTGAGTAGGTTTTACATCGTAAAACCAAACCGCGAAGTCATTTGGTTCATGTCTATGACAGAATAAATGGCGGAGCGAACATTGAGATATTAATCTCGTCAGATTCAAATGAGCTTAATCGCTCTT
>NZ_JBJURI010000036.1:0-67140 GCF_046098255.1 Paenibacillus jiangxiensis | reverse complement strand
ATTTCAACTTATTCATTTTTCAAAGAGCAAAAGGAAAAGAGCAACCCCAAATCAGGAGATGCTCTTAACATACAAGGAGGAGATTTGCATGATCGCTTCAGGGTCTGTACGGGATTATCATAAAGACCCGTTTATCGTGATCTGGGAGGTCACGCGGGCATGTGCCTTAAAATGCCTGCACTGCCGGGCGGAGGCCCAGCACAAGCCTGATCCCCGCCAGCTAACACTTGCAGAGGGCAAAAGGCTGCTGGATCAGATCGCTGAATTGAATCATCCGCTTTGTGTATTTACGGGCGGGGACCCGTTAATGCGTCCCGACCTGTTTGAGCTCGCCAGGTATGCCATTGAAGAGAAAAAGTTGTCGCTGTCCATGACACCAAGCGCCACCCCAAAAGTAACGAGAGAAGCGGTTATGAAGGCAAAGGAGGCGGGCTTGTCCCGCTGGGCGTTCAGTCTGGACGGTTCGGGCGCGGATGTCCATGACCATTTTCGCGGCACCCGTGGTTCCTTTGCGATGACGATGCGCGGCATCGGTTATTTGCGCGAGGCTGGCATTCCCATTCAAATCAATACGACGGTTTCACAATATAATCTGCATGATCTTGCGCAAATTGCCGAGAAGGTCAAGGAGATGCAGGCTGTGCTGTGGAGTGTGTTTTTTCTGGTGCCCACCGGCCGCGCCATGGAGAAGGATATGATTTCGCCGGCGCAGCATGAAGAGGTCATGAGATGGCTATACAAGCTGCAGCAGCGGATGCCTTTCGGAATCAAAGCGACGGAAGCCCCCCATTACCGGCGGGTTATTTTGCAGGAGCAGCGCCAGAGGCACGATGGCGAGGAGAGTAAAGCCGCTGCGGGCACGCGCAGGATGCCGGATGCGTTGGGACGTGCTCCGAAAGGTGTAAATGACGGCGACGGGTTTGTGTTTATCAGCCATACGGGCGAGGTATATCCAAGCGGCTTTTTGCCGCTGGCCTGCGGAAATATACGGGAGAAATCGCTGGCGGATATTTACCGCGGCTCTGCCATCATGCAGCAGCTTCGGGACAAATCATTGCTCAAAGGAAAATGCGGAGTTTGCGAATTCAAAACGGTCTGCGGCGGCTCCAGAGCGAGGGCTTTTGCACTGACAGGCGACTACCTGGAAAGCGACCCTTACTGTGTGTATGTTCCACAAGACTGGAAAGGAGAACGGCGGAATGCAAAGGGCTGTTAAACGGATCGTTGTGCTTGGCGGAGGAATCACGGGGTTAAGCGCGGCGTTTTATCTGCAGAAGCAGGCGGGGGAAAAAGGGGTTCCGCTGGAAATCACGCTTGTTGAACAAAGCAACAGACTTGGCGGCAAGCTGCATACGGTTTATAAGGACGGATTCATGATCGAAAAAGGACCGGACGCTTTCCTGGCACGCAAGACCTCCGTCCTGGAGCTGACGGCGGAGCTTGGCATGGAGGCGGACCTGGTCTCAACCCGTCCAAGCGCCAAAACGGCCTGTATTCTGCATAACGGTAAGCTGCATCCGATGCCGATGGGGTTTATTCTGGGCATTCCGACCAGGATGACCCCTTTCATTCGTACAGGGCTTATCTCGCCCTGGGGTAAAGCAAGAGCGGCCCTGGACCTGATCCTGCCTGCAAGAAAAGGCAGTGAGGACGAGTCGCTTGGCGACTTTATCGAGCGGCGGCTGGGAAAGGAAGTATTGGAGCAGATTACCGAGCCGCTGCTTTCCGGCATCTATGCGGGTGACACCCGCGCCTTGAGTTTGCTGTCAACCTTTCCGCAGTTCAGGCAAATGGAGCAGAGGCACCGCAGTCTCATTAAAGGCATGGCTCTGGGAGGCGGGCAAAAGTCTTCATCAATGCAGGGACTGCCGGAGATTGCCAAAAAGAGCATGTTTCTATCCTATAAAAATGGAATGTCTGCTGTGATCGATCGGTTGGAGAAAAGGCTCGACTCTGTGCGGTTTATCATGGGTCAGACCGTGGTCAAAGTTCGTAAAGAAGATGAATATCGAATTCACCTGGAAAATGGAGAAACGCTGGAAGCCGATGGAGTGATCTGCGCGGTACCGGCTTTTGCGGCCGCTCAAATATTTGCCGGAGCTGTGGATGTCAGCTGGCTGAATAAAATCAACTATGTCTCCGTCGCCAATATCGGGCTGGCCTACCGGAATGAAGATGTGAATCATGCCTTTGCCGCGTCAGGCTTCCTGGTTCCGCGCAAGGAGGGAAAGAGGATCACCGCCTGCACCTGGTCTTCCGCCAAATGGGCTCATGCCGCTCCCGAAGGCCATACTCTGCTGCGGACATATATCGGTCGGGCCGGCGCGGAGGATTGGGTTCATTGGACTGACGAAGAGCTGGCGGGAGCTGCCCGCAAAGACCTGAAAGACCTGCAGGGCATTGCGGGCGAGCCTGAGCTGGTCGAAATTTCCCGCTGTAATCGTGCAATGCCGCAATACCCGGTCGGCCATATGGAGCAGATGAGGCTGCTGCGGGAACAACTTGCACGCCATCTGCCTGAGGTACAGCTATGTGGGGCAGGTTACGGGGGCGTGGGGATTCCGGATTGCATACGACAGGGAAAAGAAGCAGCGGAGCGGTTGCTTGCCACTGTACCGGATATGTGAAACCGATAAGAACTAACTTTGGAATTGATTCGGAAAAGAAACGGATTGTGAGCATGATCACATTGTTCCCAAAGCTATATAGTTAAACTTTAAATTACAAGGTGCATCAGCATAAAAGCTAATCAATTCTTCAAGGAATGAGGAGAGCAAAGTGTCCATTTTACCTCAGAAAAACAGGTTGGGATTTTATGAAATCCGGCTGGAGTCGATAGGAGGCCTTGGCGCGAACCTGGCCGGAAAAATGCTGGCTGAAGCCGGTGTAACCGGTTCCGGACTGAATGGGTCAAATTTTTCAAGCTACGGCTCCGAGAAAAAAGGTTCCCCTGTCAAGGCGTTTGTCCGCTTCTGCGATCCGGAGGTGGAGATTCGGGATCATAGTCCGATCGAGCAGCCTCATGTGGTCGGGGTATTCCATGAAGCTCTGTATAAAACCGTGGACGTTTGTGCAGGCTTGCATCCGGGCGGAACGGTACTCGTGAATTCCGCACGCGAAGCTGAACAGGTAGCACGGGACATCAAGCTGACCCGCGGCACGCTGGCCGTTGTGGATGGATTGAACATTGCCGTGGAGGAGAAAACGAAGGTAAACACGGCCATGCTGGGAGCGCTGTTTCGGATCTGCGGCTTTCTGAATCCGGACAACATGCGGGAGGTTATTCGCCGCACTTTTCAGAAGAAGCTACCGCACTTGGTAGAATCGAATATCAGAACCTTCAATCGTGGTTATGAGGAAGTTCGTTTCCTCACACTGCAGAGCCAAGCTGAAGAAAGTCAGGACGGGTATATACGGCAGGAGCCTTTTCTTGGCTATTCCACGCAGGAGCCGGGAGGCATTCTTACTGTTACAGCGAGCAGTGTACTGAAGGATTTGAGCGGCTCCAGGCAGGGCTTTATTCCAAAGTTCAACAAAGAGGACTGCATTAACTGTGCCGCTTGCGATACCGTTTGTCCCGACTTTTGTTTTGTATGGGAGAGAAGGCCGGACAAGCGGGGCAATCCACAAATGTTCATGGAGGGAATTGACTATCAGTACTGCAAAGGCTGCCTGAAATGCGTGGAAGCTTGTCCGACGTCTGCGCTCAGCGAGATGCTGGAGGTCCAGCATTATGCCGAGCAGCACCGGATACCGCAGAAATTCCCATATCTGACGATGGGGGGAGTACAATAAATGAGCCCGCAAACGGAAGAAATGACTGCGAAACCGGCATCAGCCCATGGTCAAAAAGCGGTGTTTGAGTCAGGCAACGAGCTGGCCGCCATGGCGGCAGCCCAGATCAACTATCATATTATGGGTTATTTCCCCATCACACCTTCAACCGAAATTGCCCAATACCTTGATATGATGAAAACACGCGGCGAGCATGATATCCGGCTTATTCCGGCTGACGGCGAGCATGGGTCGGCGGGGATCTGTTACGGTGCGGCGGCGGCCGGCGCGCGTGTACTCAATGCCACCAGCGCGAACGGATTGCTCTATATGATCGAACAGCTGCCTGTACAGGCAGGCACCCGTTTTCCCATGGTGATGAACCTGGTGACAAGGGCGGTCAGCGGGCCGCTTGACATCCGTGGGGACCACTCGGACCTGTACTACGCTTTGAACACGGGGTGGGTGATTCTCACCGCCCGCTCGCCGCAGGCTGTCTACGACATGAATATTATGGCGCTGCGCATTGCGGAGCATGAGAAAGTGCAATTGCCGGTCATCGTGGCTTACGACGGCTTTTTTACCTCTCATCAGAAGCGGCGGGTGCAGATTTTCAGCGATCGTGAGACCGTGCAGCGTTTTGTGGGAGAAAAGCCTTCCGCACAGCCTCATGTGCTGGATCCGGAGCGGCCCATTGTAGTCGGCGCATATATGAATGGCGAAGACTTGACGAACAACCATTATCAGCAATCTGAAGCCATTCTGCGCGCTGGTGAAGTTTTCCGCGAGGTGGCTGAAGAATATGCAGCTCTATCGGGAAGAAGTTATGGGGCTCTGGATTTGTATCAGATGGAGGATGCCGAGGTGGCGTTGTTCCTGCTGAATTCAGCGGCTGAATCCTCCAAGGATGTTGTTGATCGGCTGCGCGCACAGGGGATTAAGGCGGGGCTGGTCAGCCCGAATATTCTGCGCCCGTTTCCGGCCGCGGCCGTCCGTGATGCCCTGCGCGGGGTCAAAGCGCTGCTTGTCGGAGAGCGCGCGGATTCCTACGGTGCCAATGGCGCAAATCTCACGCATGAAGTGAAATCGGCGATTCAGGATATTCGCGGGCCGCAGCCTGTCGTGCTTTCCCGCATCTTTGGCTTGGGCGGCAAGGATTTTTATGCGGATGATGCGGAAGCGTTTTTTGCCCTTGCTCTGGATGCCATGGAGAAAGGGCTTGCTGAAAAGCCGTTTGATTATTACGGTCATACACCCGGCAGAGAAGAGCAGAGGCTGGCTCCTGTCATTTCCCCCATGGCGGGAGAACCATTCAAGTCGGGACTGATTACCGTGAAGATGAACGAGGAAACCGGGAAGCTTGCAGTTAAAATCCCGCCAATGCGATCATTAACGGCCAAGCCGAAGCGGATCGCTTCGGGACACGGGGCCTGCCCGGGCTGTGGCATTTTCCCCGGTCTGGAACTGTTCTTCAAAGGAATTGAAGGCAATGTCGTAACCCTGTTCCACACTGGCTGTGCTTATATCACGACAACAGGTTATCCTTATAACTCTCATAAACAAAGCTTCATTCATAATCTGTTTCAAAACGGGCCGGCCACGTTGTCGGGTACGGTAGAAGCTTTCTTTGAACAGAAGCGGCGCGGGGAATTGGATGTGCCGGACGATTTCACGTTTGTCATGATCACCGGTGACGGGGGCATGGACATTGGCATGGGATCGGCCATCGGTACGGCGCTGCGCAATCATAAAATGATTATTCTTGAATATGACAATGAAGGATATATGAATACCGGTGCACAACTGTCTTATTCCACTCCGCTCGGGCATATGACCAGCACTTCCGGGGTAGGCAAGAAACAACAGGGCAAGCCATACCAGCACAAGGATACGGCTCAGATTATGACGGCCACCCACATTCCATATGTGTTCACGGGAACCGAGGCATTTCCGCAGGATTTGGTGAAGAAGGCGGCCAAGGCCCAATGGTATGCCCAAAACGAAGGAATGGTGTATGGCAAGCTGCTGATTACTTGCCCGCTGAATTGGAAATCGGAGGACAAGGAAGGGGAGAATATCGTCCGGGCGGCGGTGGATTCCTGCTTCTTCCCCCTTTATGAAGTGGAACGCGGGGAGACGAACATTACGTACAATCCGGAAGACAAGAACAAGCGTGTGCCGCTCACCGATTGGCTCAAGTACATGGGCAAGTCCAGGCATCTGCTGAAGGAAGAAAATAAAGAGCTGCTGGCGGAATTTGAACACGAGGTCGAGCGCCGCTGGTCTATTCTGAAGGCCAAGCATGAGAATCCGCTATTATAGATTTTGTATAAACACAATGGTGTACCGGGGGCTGAATTTCAAGTCCAGGTGCACCATTTTTCAGATTATGGGGTAAGCCAACAAAACGCGAAAAACGTTATTCAGTTTTACTGGTCATTTTTAAGGGTTTGAATACTGTTTTCGCACCAACTGATTAAACTGCTAAACTGACTCTTCCCATATTGAATAGTAATCATCCAATATTTAAAATTGTTATCTTTCTTCTCTGTATTCTGCAGCCACGTCTCGAGTTCTTCAAAAATTTTCAAGCTTTCCTCAAGTTTTCTTTTATGCTCTTTGATGTGCATGATTATCGTCTCGGGTGAAGTATTACTGCCAAAAAATACTCTTAACAGCAGCTCATTTTTTTTAAGCATGACCATATGCTCCATCGGTTGAGACAGCCAGTGCGATAATGTCTGCTTACCTTGGTCGGTGATACTGTATAGTTTTTTATCAGGTTTTCCTTTTTGACGAATGATTTTAACTTCAATATCATGTTGATCGAGCAACTCAGCCAAAGTAGGGTAGATTTGCCCATAATTCTCATTCCAAAAGTAACTTGTGCTCTGTTCCATATGTTGTTTAATATCGTAACCGGTATGGGGGCCCAGAGCGAGTATGCCTAACACGGCAAACTTCGTATTGGTTTTCCCCGGCTGCTTTGCCATTATATTCTCCCCTCAGTACATCAAACAATGTCATGATTTTTTGTCAAATATAATTATATCTCATCAAAGGGAATGTTACATCTTTAATATATATTAAAATAATATATATTATTTTAATAGTTAGTGTTGACAATGCTTGTAGGCGGATTTATAGTATTTTCATCACACCAAATTAACGAGTAAACCGTGAATGTTCACGTTTGCCTCAAAGGGAGAATTCAAATATGACTATGATTAATGTTAATTATCCTGTAGGCCGTATTTCCGTTGAACAGCGTCGTCTTTTGGCGGAAGCCTTAACGGATGCGGTTCTAGTTCCGGAAGTCGGGCAATACTGCCCACCTGCTAGGGAAGGATTCCAGGTTCATTTCACCGAGCGTCCGGCTGATTACATGGCGATCGGAGGGAAATTGTTATCAGACCAGCCAGAACGTGATGTAATTACAATTAATGTTTTGGTTATGGATGGAGACTGGCCCAATGAGGTCCGCAAAGAGGTGATTGAAAATATTTTTGGGAGTCTTACCAAAATACTTGAGGTGCCGGAACCATCTCCGAGTTGGTGGGTAAGCTTCCAGGTCATCGAAGAGGGAAGCTGGGGTTCTCGTGGAGGCGTGCTCTCCATTTTGGATTTATTAGATTCAGGGGTTTTTACCGAGGAGAAGAAGAAAGCAATCCGGAATAACATTTCATCGGGAAACTGATTCCGGATAAGACATCAAAAGCGCCGAACTGGTATCAGGAGGTCATTCGCACGAACGGCGGAATTTGCTTGAATAAAGCAGAAAGAAGCTTGAAATAGCATCAAGCTTCCTAAGATAAATCCCCTCTTGGACGACAGTGAATCAGCACTGTGAGCCAGAGGGGATTGTTTTCATGCGCCAAGGAACATTTTCATGTCATCCTCTACGTTTGTTATGCCGCCGATTCCGAAGTTTTCCACCAAAACCTTGGCGACATTGGGGGAGAGGAAAGCGGGCAGTGTAGGGCCAAGATGAATATTCTTCACACCAAGATGCAGCAGGGCAAGCAGGACGATAACCGCTTTCTGTTCATACCAGGCAATGTTATAAGAGATTGGCAGCTCGTTAATATCGTCAAGCCTGAATACCTCTTTCAGCTTCATGGCGATCACGGCGAGTGAATAAGAGTCATTACATTGTCCAGCGTCCAGTACGCGGGGGATGCCGCCAATTTCACCAAGGTCAAGCTTATTGTATTTATATTTGGCGCAGCCTGCCGTCAAAATGACGGTATCGCGCGGGAGCTGCTCGGCAAAATCGGTATAGTAGCTGCGTGATTTCATGCGGCCGTCACAGCCTGCCATGACAAAAAATCTTTTAATGGCTCCGGTCTTGACCGCTTCCACCACCTGGTCGGCGACGCTCATGACGGCCTCATGGGCGAAACCGCCGATGATTTCCCCCGTCTCAAGCTCTGTTGGAGGCAGACAGCGTTTGGCCTGCTCAATCAAAAGCGAGAAGTCCTTAGGCTGGCCATTTTCACCTTCAGGGATATGGCGAACTCCCGGATATCCGGTGTTGCCTGTCGTATAAATACGGTCGATATAGCTCTTTCTGGGGGGAACAATACAGTTGGTCGTCATCAGAATCGGACCGTTGAAGGCTTCGAATTCTGCATTCTGCTTCCACCAGGCGTTTCCATAGTTGCCGACGAAATGATCATATTTCTTGAAAGCAGGGTAGTAGTGGGCGGGAAGCATCTCGCTGTGGGTATATACATCGACACCCGTGCCCTCGGTTTGTTTCAGCAGTTCTTCCATGTCCTTCAAATCATGTCCGCTAATCAGGATGCCCGGGCGATTTTGTACTCCAATATTCACCTTTGTTATTTCCGGATGGCCATATGTGCTGGTGTTGGCCTCATCAAGCAGGGCCATGACTTTCACGCCGAATTTGCCCGCTTCCATATTCAAGCTGATCAGATCGGCTGCTTCAAGGGTGTCGTCAAGTGTCGCAGCCAGCGCCCGCCGCATGAACAGGTCGACTTCCTTGTCCGTGTAATTCAGCTGCCATGCATGATAGGTGTAGGCGGCCATGCCTTTCAAGCCGTAGGTTAGAAGCTCGCGCAGAGAGCGGATGTCTTCATTGGTTGTAGAGAGAACACCGACCTGGCGGGCTTTGGCATCAAAATCCCCCTCGCTATCGGCTTGCCATACGGCTGCGTCAGGGAGAGCTGCGGCTGCATCCGGAAATTGCTCATTCCGGTATGTAAACACCTTTTGCCGGAGAATCAGCGCTTCTCGAATTTTGTCTACAAAGACCACCCGGTCGAAGTTCGCATTTGTAATCGTGGCAAATAAGGAATCCGTGATAAACAAGGAGACACTGTGATCCAGCTCCTCAGGAAGCTGTACATCCAGGCTGAGAAAGGAGATTCCTTTCAGCAGATAGATAAGCAAATCCTGCAGATTGGCCACATCATGCGGCTTGCCGCAGACCCCGGCCACAGTACAGCCTGTGCCCTTGGAAGCCTCCTGGCACTGGAAACAGAACATGGACGGCTGATTGGTTAATCGGTCCGTTTCGTTATTAATCATAAGTAAATACCTCCCGGATCAGAATTGAATGAATGACGGTTAGGGGGTTGGTTTTTTTACTGACATAGGAAGCATAACTCATGGTAAAGTGAGGTCTTGTGATTCCAATCACAACTTTTCAGACCTATTTGTTATTATATAGACCGCAATTCAAATCAAATGTAAATATGATTAAAAAGGTATAATGAGCTCATAAAGGGCCGTTAAAAGCTTTGCAGCAGGGGAGGCGCAGGATGAATTTATATGAAAGAAGTATCTTAAAAGCCGTTGAATATATGGAAGAACGGATGGACAAGGAGATTACTTTAGATGAAATTGCGAAAGTGGCAGTTTTTTCGAAGTTTCACTTTACACGCTTATTTAAGAGCATTGCCAGGGAAAGCATCAGCGAGTATATCCGAAAGCGGAGGCTTACTTTAGCTGCAAGGGCACTCATCGAAACCGATACACCGATCCTGGAGCTAAGCCTTGGCTTCGGCTACGGTTCCCAGGAGGCTTTTACACGTGCGTTCAAGAGCTACATAGGAATGTCCCCCCAAAGCTACCGCCAAAAGGGCAGTCATCATCACAATTTGTACAAAGAAAGCTTAACGGATACACTTGCCAAATTAACAAAGCAGGAGTCAACCTTTAGAGTAAGAATTATTGAGCGGCCTTCCTTTTTGATCGGAGGCATTGCCCTGGAGGAAATATTAACCAATCATGCGATCTCCAGGTTGTGGAATCGTTTTTATGATGAACTCGCAAAATGCGGTATCGATCCGGAAACAGCCGTTTGTTATGGCTATGAGAGTCTGGATGCCGACGACACCAGCTATTATGTCGCCGGCATTCCGGTGCCCTCGCTGGAGCAGCTGCCGGATGGATGGACGGGCCACCATGTTCCTGAACACAAGTATGCTGCATTTGAGCTGGACAATATCATTGAGCATATCCCGTATGCGCTGGAGGAAATTTATAAAAATCAGCTTCCGGCTATGAAATTGAAACCTGTATCGAATTTCAGCCTGGAGTTTTACGATGAAAATTACTCTGCTAATGACAAAACAAACAGCATTCAAATTTTAATTCCTGTGAAATAGGAGGAAACAACTATGTATATCGGCAATGGCGCTTATTGTTATGCAAACTCGGCAAGCATGTTCATTCGGGAAACAGGTGAAGACGTACCGCCTTATTTGCTGGAGGTGCTGTCGGGCGTTGGCCTTGGCGTAACCTTATACAGAAGCGGCAGTTTATTTCTGCATAACAATACGGCCGATCCGGATGTCGGCATCTCGAAAGCCATGACTATTTTAGGCTGCTCTTTTATAGAGAACTTTTCCGACAAGGAAGCAGAATGCCCGCTAAACGAATTAAGAAAGGTACTTGAGACTTCTTCAGCCATTCTCGGACCTTTGGATATGGGGTACTTGACGTATTCCCCCAATCATCGGTTTTTAATGGGCGCTGATCATTACATTTTGGCTTATCGTATGGATGAGCATTTCATCTATGTCCACGATCCGGCCGGCTTTCCGCACGTAAGGCTGCCGCTTGAACAGCTTCGGTTGGCCTGGAAGGCGGAAAAGCTTCCGTATGGCCGGGGAAGTTACCAATATTGGCATTCCCTTACGAGAATCCACCAGCTGAGCGAGGATGAAATTTATGATAAGGCAATGGATTTTTTTCAACATCTGTATAAAGAGACGAGGAAGATCGGCGCCACAATTGGAGCGATAACCGGAAAAGAAGCCATAGAAGCCTTTAGTGAAAAATTGCAAAATCAAGAAATACCGGAAGATGCGGCATCGAATCTGAAATATTTCGTTTTTCAGCTGGGGGCGAGAAGAGCGGGGGATTACGCAAGATTTTTTAAGGGAAAAAATCCGGAGCTTGCTATATTAAAGAACAAACAATCCTTAATTCTTGGCCTATGCCACTCCCTTACGGTAGAAGAAAATTGGTTGGAGCTCTCATCAGTGCTGAGAGATTTCGGTGAAATAGAAGAAGAGTTCGAAAGCAAATTGCTATCGCATCAGGTTGCGAATAAATAATCAGATGGTTCGGCCGGGAGCTGCGCCATTTAGGGTGTAGATTCCCTATAAGCTGGTGAAGAGATCAAGCGTATAAAGGTCAAGAACAGAGGAAACTTGCTTCTGTTCTTGATCTTTTTTGTATGATTCCGCACATTCCCCGGACAGTTTGTCCGTGTCCATCGGGCAGGCTTGACCGTAAGATATTTTAACAGGTACGGGAGGTGATTCCCTATGAAGATCAGTGAACATATACTTGCTTCACATACCAAATTTAGGACTCCCTATTACATGATTAAGGGCAAAAATCCAGGTCCAACCGTGATTATGACGGCCGGGGTTCATGGCAATGAGATTGCCAGCATCCGTGCCGCCGAGCAGTGGCTGAACAAATTTCGGCAAAAAGAGTTCGCGATCATAAGGGGAACATTGATTCTTGTCCCCATATTCAACCAGGCAGCATACAAACAGCGCGTCCGCGGCAAGCCTGATTTAAATAGGACCTTTCCTAAAAGCGCCGGAGCTGCAGCGGAGCATCCGTTATCCAAGGATCTGTTTGAGCTCGCCGGAAAACTGCTTCCTGACTGGTATATTGACCTTCATGAAGCCAATGGCCTTTCCAGCGTAAATCCCAAGCGATTGGGCCAGACGCTCATTACGAATCCTGGCAGCAAAACCATACCTGCGCTCAAAAGAATCATAAGCAAAATGAACAACGGCATTTCCGACCCCACCAAGCATTTTACAGTCCGCCTTAAACATAAAGAAGGGACGGGCCGTACGGCGGCAAGCCGGCTGCTTCATGCCAAAGCGGTTACCGTAGAGACCTGCTGGAGCCTGCCGCTCACGACAAGAATTCATTATCAAAGCAGGATTATTCACTATCTGCTTGAAGAAGCCAGTTTAATTGACGTGATCCAGTACAATCGTCTGAAGTCTAAAGCGAATAAGAAGAGGTGATTAAACATTGCCTGCTCAGGAAAACAATGCGAGACAGCAGCTTGCTACTCTAGGCAGCAAATGGACAAAAACGAAGTTTCTGCTTAAGAACCCTGTCCTCCGTAAATATGTTCCGGATACGAGTCTGTATTCTTCCAATACATTGCTGGAGATGTTAAACAAGCACCAGGTGGTCTACGTTAAGCCATCCAAAGGCACAAGCGGCAATGGGGTCATTAAGGTCGTCAAACATAACAACAGCAAATTCACTTATCACGCAGGGACCTCCCCTCGAAGCTTTTCAACGTATAAGGAACTGTTCACTTCTTTGGAGCAGACGAAGTACAACGGCGAGCATATTGTGCAAAAAGGCATCGATTTGCTCAAATATAAAGGCCTCATCTTTGATCTCCGCGTGATGGTGCAAAAAAACGAAAAGAAGCAATGGGAGGTCACAGCTTACATCGGCAGACTGGCTCATCCGAAGAAAGCCGTAACCAATTTCCACAACGGCGGAACACCGATGCCGCTTGAAGCCTTGCTTCGTCCTTTTTTAAGCGATGACAAGAACGCAAAGTACATCCAATCTCTAAAAGACCTTGGTTACCGGATAGCAACCGAATTTCATAAAAGCTTCCCAAAGTTTACGGAAATCGGTATCGATTTTGGGTTGGATTCGTCCATGAAGCCCTGGATTATTGAAGTGAACACACGCCCGGATGCTTATATTTTCGATCAGCTAAAAGATAAAAAGATGTTTCAGCGGGTCATATTTCTTAAAAAGTTCAATGGTTTGATGAGCAGCAGCAGGCTTCGTAAGAAAATCAGAAGCAGCAGATTTCGTAAGAAAATAAAAACCAACAGTAGATTAAAGCTTCGTAAAAAATCTGGCAAACGATGAAAAAAGACCAACTTGGACATTTCCAGGTTGGTTTTTTTGCTTTGTCTTGTGGTTATTTAAAGCGCTTAAAGTTCGTGTTCAAAAAGTCAGGTTTTCAGCACCAAGAAGGTTGGATGAAGCTAGGGACTGAGGAGCGGAGCGTACGTTTGGTGTACGTGAGCACCGGAAGGCCCGGCTGAATTCAAGATTCGATGTCGAGTCCGCTTCCTGACTTGCTTCGTGATCAAAAGATGACTTTTTGAACTACCTCTTAAAGATGGGAGCCGCCGCTTGCATCGATAATCTGTCCGGTGATCCAGCGGCTGTCCGAGGATGCGAGAAACGCAGCGATATCCGCGATATCCTCCGGTTCACCCCAGCGTCCGAGAATTGAAAAATCGGCACCGGCCTGTCGGCCATCCGGGTCTTGCAGCATGCCTGCGTTCATATCGGTGGCAACGTATCCGGGGGCTATGGCATTGATGGTGATGCCACGTGGGCCAAGCTGATTGGCAAGCGAGAGCGTCAAGGAGTTGATGGCACCCTTGGTCATGCTGTACGCCGGAATCATGGGTAAAGATATTCGTGTAACCGCAGATGAAAGCTGAATAATGCGTCCTTCATTCCGGAGGCGGGACAGGGCCTCCTGAATGATGAAAAACGGTGCCTTCACATTTAATGCCATCAATTGATCAAATGAATGCTCTTTTGTATCTTCAATGGCAGCGACATGAGCCAGTCCTGCATTATTTACGAGAATATCCATGCCGGTATTGCCGAATCGCTCCGAAAGCTCCCGGTCCAGTTCAGAGTACAGCACACGTATTCCTTCAGTCGAGCCAAGATTTGCTTGAACGGTGAATCCGGAGCCGCCGCTGCGCTCAATTTCTGCTACCGTTTCTTTAGCATCAGCTTGATTGGAAAAGTAGTGTACGGCAACTGTCGCTCCTTCCTCCCCAAGCCTGCGGGCGATTGCCCTGCCGATACCGCGGCTTGCTCCCGTTACTAACGCAACTTTGTTTCTCAGTTTATTCATTTCATCATCTCCTGGTGAGTTTTTTTCTTGCAAGCCAGTTTTACCATATTTCGAATTACGGGATGTTGCGCTCTAATTGATGATTTCGTAATCTTGCTATTCTATTTTGAAGTTGAGACACAAGGGAGGGGTTGAGGTTATACTAGGGTTGTGGGGGGATATCCATGATCCATTCAATTGAAGAAGACCAGCTGCTGACGGATGAACGCTGGCAAGCGATTATCCAAAATAATACGGATTATGATCATCAGTTTATTTATGGAGTCAAGACGACAGGGATTTTCTGCAGACCTTCCTGCAGATCAAGAGCGCCCAGGAAAGCGCATGTCCGGATTTTTAGCGATGCGAGTCAGGCCCTGGCCGCCGGCTTGAGGCCATGCAAGCGCTGCAAACCAACGGGCGAGCGGCTGCCTGACCAGGAGTGGGTGGACCAGATGACACAATACATCGATCAAAATTATCGTGAAACCATTACGCTGGACACATTGGCCGGCATTTGCCACGGGAGCCCATATCACCTGCAGCGGACTTTCAAACGCATTACAGGCATTACGCCTGTTGAGTACATTCAGCGGAAAAGAATTGGCGAGGCCATGTCCATTTTGCTTCATACAGATAAAGCCGTATCTGAAATAGCGGGCATAGTCGGCTTCTCCAATACTCCCTATTTCATCACCCTGTTCAAGAGAATGATGGGGCAGACACCGAACGATTATCGGCGTGATTATGAGATAAAACAAAGCGGGGGCTTGGTATAATGAACATACAATCAGATGCCGAGATTTACTGGACTTTACTAACCTATGAAAATCAGAGCATTCATTTGGCCGCATCGGACAAGGGGCTTGCTTTTGTCGGCTCCGGGAATGGCCCGTTCCATGAAATGGCGGATTGGTTGAAATCACACTTCCCTGGCAGCAGGCTGGTGAGGGATGACAGTAAACTGCAAATCTACTCCGATGCGCTGATAGAGTATTTGGAGGGGAAACGCAGCAGTTTTTCGCTGCCTTTGCATCTTCAGGGCACCCTTTTTCAAAAAGCGGTATGGGACGCGCTTGGTCACATTCCCTATGGAGAAACCAGAACCTATTCCGAGATCGCCACACAGCTCGGCAAAGCAAGCGCGGTCCGCGCCGTGGCGGCAGCGATTGGGGCGAATCCGGCCCTGATCTTTGTCCCGTGTCACCGGGTCATCGGGAAAAACGGAACATTGACGGGGTATCGCGGCGGACTTGATATGAAAAAAGAGCTTTTAACGCTGGAAAGTGCGGTCCCGTCTGTGAACCATTTTTAATTCAAAAGAGCGAGTATTGGGGGTTAGAATTTCCCACCAGCACTCGCTCTTTTTCTTTTTATGCAGGATCGCTTTTCTTCGGGGGATTGCGCACAGCCGTCTTTTTCTTAATCTTGCCGAACGGCTTGTAATAAGTGATAAAAACCATAAACAGCAAACACATCAGATTAAAGCCCCCTGTGATCATGACAGATAACCAGGTATGCTGAAAATCGCTATTCTGCAAAGGTGAAATGCTCAAATGCTCTGCCATCTCCGTAAGTGACGCTGTCCAATCGTTCAGGAAAAAGATTCCTATTAAAATCGTAAGGACCGTCAAGACCAGTTTAATAACAACCCAGTAATGCTTGATCAGTCCCCATTGAGTCCATACGGATAACAGGATGCCTGTAAGCAGGGTCAGCAATGCGGGATATTTAAGCAGATTTTCATCAATCACCTCCATGTTGGCCAAGGTATACATAAGCTGCTCCCCATTAGAGGATTTTTGCAGATACAAACCAAGCAGCAGCATCCCCAAAGTTCCGCCGATCCACGCGGCAGCAGCTATAACGTGCACAGCGACCAGCAAGCTTTTTTTCTTTTGACTTAGCCGATAAGCCATAAATTCCCCTCCGTCTGCTAAAAAAAGTGTCCAAGCTCTGATCAGGAGCTGAGTTCCCATTAACCGTAACAAATAAATGTTGTGAACTTATGACGAACCTTTGCGATTCTGATAATAAAAATAAATCGTGCAATCTCTTGGGATATACTATCTACGAGAGGAAAGACAAAGGAGGGAAGGGGAATGGCGGAAACGATATTATTGGCAGATGATGAGGAAAAGGTGCTTGAGTTTATGAGCTCATTTCTGCAAAGCGAGGGCTTCAATGTAGTGACGGCCCGGACGGGCGCAGAGGCGCTGGCGAAAGTAAAAGAGGCAAGTCCGGCTTTGGCGGTGCTGGATTGGATGATGCCGAACATGAACGGGCTGGATGTATGCCGCGAACTAAGGAAGAACAGCCGGATAGGCATTATTATGGTGACGGCAAAGTCCGATGAAATGGATAAAATTCTCGGCCTTGAAGTCGGTGCGGACGATTATATCACAAAACCGTTTTCTTTAAGAGAACTGCTGGCCCGCATTCGCTCCGTTTTGCGCAGGATGGATGACCGGATTCCTGCTGAGGATCATCTCGTCAGGGGGGATTTGTTAATTTCCGCTTCCCAGTATCGAGTCTGGAGACATGAGGTTGAAATCAGCATGACACCTACGGAGTTCAAGCTGTTATATACGCTGGCCGTCAAGCCGGGGATTGTGTACAGCCGCTTGCAGCTGTTAAAGGCCGCGCTTGATGATGATTTAATAAACGTTGAACGAACAGTGGATGCCCATGTCAGCCGGTTAAGAAAAAAAATTGAGGACGATATTTCGAATCCCCGGTATATCCAGACGGTTTATGGATTCGGATATCGATTTGCAGAGCAGCCATGAGCTTTCACCGGAAAATTTTCTTCACGATGGCTGCAGTGATCATTGGAATCAGTTTCGTTTTTATCACGCTTACTCATTTCATTGTCAGGAATGCCCTTTTGTCAGGCATAAACCAGACAAGAGGGGATGAAATCGCAACTCTGGCTGACCGATTAACAGCTTATTATCAAAGCAACAATGGCACGTGGGCTCATCTTGCAGAAATGGATTTGTTAAAGGGGAACGAACAGAAGGGGCGAAGCCTTCTTGTCATGGACCGCAATCACAATATCATTTATAGCGAAGGTGATGCGAATCATGTCCTGGTCGCCCGCCTGGGACTGAGAAAACAGCTGCTCTTAAATCACGAAGCCATCGGCCAATTTTTTTATTATGATCAAGAGGTCGCAAATTTGAACAAAATCATGATTGGAATCCCGATATCGGTGGTTATCATCCAGGCGGTTAGCGGCGGTTTTTTCATCCTTATTTCTCTTGTCATTGCCTATCAATTGTCACGCTGGCTGGCCTCTCCGCTGCGAAAGCTTCTGCCTGCAATCGAACGGCTGGGGAAGGGGGAATTCGGTGTACAGGCCACGATCAACACAAATGATGAATATGGAAAGATTGCCAATGCCTTTAACGAAATGTCGGGCAAATTGGAACAGGCGGAGCAGGCGCGCCGAAATCTGAATGCGGATGTAGCTCATGAGCTGAGAACCCCTCTTACCATTATCGGAGGCAAGCTGGATGCTCTGCAGCAGCAAGGGGACTGGGTTCCCCCCGAGACATTACTCCCGCTTCAGGATGAGCTCATTCGGCTGAATCAATTGGTGGAAGATTTAAGGACCTTGTCATTGGCGGAAGCTGGCGAATTAAAATTGAAAAAAATACCGGTGGAAATGGCGGAGCTGGTGCAGTCGCTTTTTCTCGCCATGGAACCTGTCGCTGAGGAAAAGGAAATCAGCCTTAAGCTGGAAACGCGGACTTCCCGGACAACGATCCATGTGGACCCGAACCGTATCAAACAGGTTTTGGTTAACCTGTTAACCAATGCAATCCGGTATACGCCAAAGCAAGGGACGATTTCTTTCCAGCTTTTAAATGAAGACGATTCTTTCCTGACCATGATTGTGCAGGACAACGGAGTCGGTGTTTCGCCTGAACACCTGCCGCATTTATTTGACCGATTTTACCGGACAGATGAGGCGCGGACAAGAGATGGCGGGGGAACCGGCCTCGGCCTGTCCATTGCCAAGCAGTTTATCCTTGCCCACAACGGGACTATTGAAGTTGAAAGTCAGCTGAATGAGGGGACCCGTTTTGTCATTCGGCTGCCTTATTAAAGCTTAATGAGTATAAAGGGCCTCTCTTCGAGAGTGAAGCCCTTTTTTTGTTTACAAACGTACAAAAGTACTGGTAAAATACCTTAAACTATTATAAGAGGAGATCATCTGATGAATTTGGATGGGGTTTCTTTTCAAACGGTTCAGAAAAAACAGATTGTAAATGATGTTGTAGAACAGCTGCAAAAGAAGATCTCGCTGGGTGAATTAGCCGTCGGAACCAAAATTCCGACCGAGCCGGAGCTGATGGCGCTGTTTGGCGTGGGTCGTTCAACGATCCGGGAAGCTGTACGCGTGCTCGTTCATGCCGGTTTGCTGGAGAAGAGGCAAGGACACGGCACATTCGTGATCAGTGCTTCAAGTTCGCAAGAGCCATTGGATTTACGATTACGCAGGGCTGAAATCATGGATGTGTATGAAGTTCGCTTAATGCTGGAGGTGGAGATTTCCAGGCTTGCTGCTGAACGACGGGATGACCGTGACCTGGAGCATATTCAGGAATGTTTGATGCTGCGCAACAAATATTTGGCCTCAGGGGATATGGAGTTATACTTTGATGCAGATGTATCCTTTCACCTGGCTGTTGCAGCCGCCACGAAAAACGCGGTAACGGTCGATTTATACCGCACGTTTACCGCAGTATTGCGTCAAACGATCGACAAGCACTCGGCGGACCCGCAAATTACCAACTATTATACTGAGCAGCATATCAATTTGTATGAAGCCATACGTGACCGGAATGCGGATGAGGCCGTAGCCTGTACATTAGCTCATCTGGAGGGAGTGAAAAAAGAGCTCCAGGCATTGCTTCGTTAGTTTATTTCGAAATAATCGTCAGATGATAAGACGCTATATGGAGAGGAAGAGGGGATATATCCATGGAAACAGTGATCCGGCTTGAGCAGGTTTTTTACCGCAGAGATCAGAGTGAAATTTTGAAAAATATCAATTGGACCGTTAGCAAAGGTGAGCATTGGGCACTCTTGGGCCTGAATGGCTCAGGCAAAACAACGATTCTTAATCTGATCAATGGATACATATGGCCAACGCTGGGCAAGGTTTCAGTCCTTGGGGAATTATACGGCTCGGTCGATGTGCGGGAAATGCGCAAACAGATCGGCTGGGTCAGTTCCTCGCTGCAGGAAAAGCTGCACAGTAATGACAAAACGCAAAATATCGTGATCAGCGGAAAGCACGCCTCAATCGGTTTATATGAAAAAATAACGGAGCAGGAGGTGGAGCAGGCCCGGTCCCTGATGAACCAACTGGGCTGCGGCCATTTGTTTGACCGCTCCTATCAAACCTGCTCGCAGGGTGAAAAGCAAAAAATATTGATTGCCCGCGCCTTGATGGCATCGCCAAAAATTCTTATTTTAGATGAAGCAACCAATGGTCTGGATTTCCTGTCCAGGGAATCTCTGTTGGCCAGCATTCAGCAAATCGCCGAGCAGGCGGATTCACCTACGATACTTTACGTGACACACCATATTGAAGAAATCATGCCTGTCTTTAATCAAACCCTGATGATCCGTAGAGGGGAAGTGTTCCGGCAAGGTCCGAGCACAGAGGTTCTTACGAATAACACGCTGTCCTCTTTCTTCGAGACGCAGATTCAAGTACAGAGACTTAATAATAGAGCATGGATTTCTATCCCTTAAAGCTAAAAAATCCAATATAAAGCCCATCACACTGCAGCTTGGAATATTACAACTTCCGGTCACAGGTGATGGGCTTCCTTCGTTTTTCCCCAAGCGTTACACAGTGGTCCAGTTCGTTGCAATAAGCATTTTCAGTAACAGCTGTGAATCAGGGAATGCATGTTCCTGTTTTTTTGTGAAAAACGATTTTTCCGGCCTCTAAAATGGTATAATGGAACCTACTCGAACGCTTAACAAAGCGGAAATCGCTATGAGGGATCAGAATGGATAATAAGAGTTCACAGGACATCGGCTTTGCGGAATTGTTCATTGATGAAGAGGAGCCGGAAATCTCACGGACGCCGAAGGCAGCGCCTCCGGTCCGCAGTCAGGCTTCACTTGAGGACTTCGATTTACTGGAAAAAGAACACGGGTATCCTGCGACGCGAGAAGCGAATTTTGTGCATCAGGCCAGACAATGGGCGGACAGAGAGGGGAGCCGTGTGCCTTTTCAGCCATTCATGAGCTATTGGCCGACCTATTCGCAAATGAATGGCCCGCAAACTGAATGGTATTTCTACTGGCGCAGCGAGGTGCGCAGGAAGAGGTATCCGGAGACGGATTTGTCCTATATTTTCATTTATATTTATGAGCTTATTCACGGCATCGGCTGGAAAGAGCCTGAAGAGGGATTTCAACTGCTGCTTGAGCTGAGGGAGGCCTACGCAGACAGGTATCCCGGGCTGCTTGAATATATGGCGGACTGGCTGACAGATTTTGTGCTGGTTCATCACCTGCCCATACCTTTCGAAGAGCTCATCATCTCCAGTCCTGCGGCGATGCGCGGTGAACTGTTTGATCTGGTGCTGACCAGACTGCTGGAGGAAGAGAAGCCGGTATTGCCCCTGGAAATCGTGCTGGGGCTGTCGGAGTACAATATGCGGCGCAGCGCTTTCTACAGGTCGGGTGGAAAAGAAGCGTTAGACAAGCATATCCCACAGGTCATCACACTGGTAGATGCTTACATGGGCAGAACCCAAGGCCGCCGCCTCAAGGATGCATTTGATCCGGGCAGAAGCAAAACGGTCAACAGGTACCTTTTCCATCGGGCAGTGTACGATCCTTCCTTCCATGGCCGTACGATTCCACTCAAATTTATACCCTACAGGGAATACAAGCCCTTTCGACAGTATGTAACACAGTTGATCCGCTGCACGGAGAACAAGCTCAGGGAAATGGCGGGCTTCAGAGGCAGGCTGAAAGAAATTGTGCTGCTGCCGGAAACACAGGCTTTAATAGAACGTTTTCTTGAGAAGGAACAGCTGCAGGCCCGGCGGATGAGCAGGGAAATCCGCATCGACACGGACCGGTTGGCTTCCCTGCAGGAGGATACTGAAGTGGTGCAGCGTTTGCTCACCGTTGAATATGAAGAGGAAAATGAAGGCGGAGAAGAAGCGGAAACAGTTCACGCTGATCTGGCAGAGCGGCAGGCTTGGACGGAGCTTTCATCCAGTGTAGAGGCTTCATCAAGCATGGAGCGTTCGCCGAGTATTGTGCCTTCACCAAGCATAGAGTCTTCTTCATCCGGCATCATGGAAACGGAGAATACGGCCGCTGTTTCTGCTGAGGATTGGCAGGAAATAAAGGCAAGACTGCAGCCTGTCCATCTGCAGGTGTTATCTCTTCTGTTGTCCGGGGAACCCGTCGTGAAGGAGCTGGCATCGCTGGCGGCGCAGTACGGCTCCATGCCGGAGCTGCTGATTGATGAGATTAATGACGCTGCCATGGAAACGATCGGCGATTTGCTGATCGAGGATTTTACAGTGATGGACGAGCATATAGATTTGGTACGAGAAATCATGGGGGAGCAGTTTGATGAATCAACTTAAAATACCGAAGAGACTAACAACGGCTCTTGTCAATTCATTGACAGCAGGGGTCGTGCCGCGTGTCGGGCTTGAGCATATCGCCGTCGGACGCAAGCCCGAGGTGGAGGCCATTCTGCGGGATATGGACAGCATTGCTGAAGGGGGAGCGGCTTTCAGGCTGATCACGGGACGCTACGGCAGCGGAAAAAGCTTCCTGCTGCAGACGATTCGCAATTATGCGATGGACCGCGACTTTGTGGTGGCGGATGCCGATTTGTCGCCCGAGCGCAGGCTTGTGGGCACCAAGGGGCAGGGGCTGGCTACCTACCGGGAGCTGATGTCCAATCTGTCCACCCGTACACGTCCCGACGGGGGCGCGCTGGAGGCCGTGCTGCAGAGATGGTTCTCTACGATACAGCAGGCGGTAATGCAGGAGCAGGGGCTGCGCCCGGACGATCCGGCGCTGAGTATAGAAGTTGAACAGCGAATTTACAAGGTCACGAATGATATGCACGCAATGGTGCACGGTTTTGATTTCGCCAAGGTGATGGCTGCTTACTGGAACGGGTACAAACACGGGGACGATGACACAACACAGGCTGCACTGCGCTGGCTCCGCGGCGAGTATGGCACCAAAACGGAAGCCCGCAGCGAGCTGGGAGTTGGAGTGATCATCGATGACGACTCCTGGTACGATTACATGAAGCTGTGGTCGGAGTTTATGGCCCGCATCGGTTACAAAGGGCTGCTGCTCTTCATCGATGAAGGTGTCAATTTATACAAAATAACCAACAGCGTGTCCCGCCAAAACAATTATGAGAAGCTGCTCACCATGTTTAATGACACCATGCAGGGACAGGCGGAATACCTGGGGATTTTCGCAGGCGGCACTCCGCAGTTTGTGGAGGATGAGCGGCGTGGTTTATTCAGCTATGACGCGTTGCGGACCCGGCTGATCAACGGCAGATATTCGGCTGCTGGTTACCGCAATTATACGGGGCCGATCATCCGGCTGGAGATGCTGTCCCATGAAGAAATTCTCATCTTGCTGCAAAAGCTGACCCGGATTCATGCGCTTCATTTTGGCTATACCGCTGCTTTGGAGGATGGACAGCTGATCCGGTTCATGGAGGAGGCGACGGGCAGGCTGGGGGCGGACGAACTGCTCACTCCACGTGAGGTCATCCGTGATTTCATGGATTTGCTCCATACGCTTCACCAGCATCCGGAAGCGTCTTTCGATGATTTGCTGGCGGAACGGGGGGCACCGGCTTCGGGCAGTTCCACAGCTGCTGAGGCCGATGATTTCCTGGCGGATTTTGAGCTATGAGCGGCCAATATTTCTCCAGGCTGGCGCCGTTTATTCAGGAGTTTATTTATAAAAGAAAATGGGACAAGCTGCGCGATGCCCAACTGGAAGCATGCCGCATTCTGCTGGATACACCTCATCATATGCTGCTCGCGGCGGGGACTGCGTCAGGCAAGACGGAGGCCGCCTTTTTTCCAGCGCTGACCGAATTGCATGAAAGGCCATCCGCTTCGGTGGGTATTTTGTACATTGGTCCGCTGAAGGCGCTCATTAACGATCAGTTTGAACGGCTGAACGATCTGCTGCGGGAGGCAGGTATTCCGGCCTGGCATTGGCATGGCGACGTGCCGCAGGCCGAGAAGACCAAGCTGATGAACAAGCCGTCCGGTGTGCTGCAAATTACGCCTGAGTCGCTGGAAGGGCTGCTGATGAACCGCCCCAATGCGATCCCGGCGCTTTTTCATGATCTGCGCTATATCATCATTGATGAAGTGCACGCATTTATGGGAGCCGACCGGGGAATTCAGGTGCTTAGCCAGATAACGCGCGTGGAACGCATGGCGTCCTGCCAGCCGCGCAGAATCGGGTTATCCGCCACACTCAGCGATTATAGCGCAGCCGCGGACTGGCTGGGAGCGGGCAGCCTGCTGCCGGTGGAAGTTGCGGCTTCAAACGGGAAGAAGCGGCTGAAGCTGCGAGTGGAGCATTTCTCCTTCCCGGACGCCCGTGACGAAGAGCAGGCCGAGCAGCTGCAATTGGCGCAGCAGGCTTATTATGATTTCATTTATGACAGCACTCATTTGAAGAAGTCGCTCGTTTTTACCAACAGCCGCACGGATGCCGAGCTGACGATTCTGGAGCTGCGGCGCATCGCGGCCAAGCGGCAGCAGCCGGACATTTTCCATGTCCATCACGGCAGCATCTCCGCAATGCTGCGGGAAGAAGCGGAGGCTGCTCTGCGCAGCGGGAATGGACCAGCCGTTGCCGCAGCTACGCTTACCCTGGAGCTAGGCATCGACCTGGGGGAGCTGGAACGAGTCGTGCAGCTCGGGGCCCCCTACAGCACATCCAGTTTTGTGCAGAGGCTGGGCCGTTCCGGCAGAAGAGAGGAGCAGCCCTCGGAAATGCTCTTCGTCTGTCCGGAAGAGGAGGACGAAGAGGCTCAGCTGCCTGCCCGCATGCCGTGGACGCTGCTGCGCGCCATTGCCGTCATCGAGCTGTATGTCCGTCACAAATGGGTTGAGCCGCTGTCCATTCAGAAGCTGCCGGTCGGTCTTCTGTATCATCAGACGATGAGCGTGCTGAAAAGTATGGGGGAGGCCGAGCCGGCCGAATTGGCCAAAGCCGTGTTGACGCTGCCCTCATTCCGTTTTATCGAACCCGAGCAGTACAAATTGTTCCTGCACTATCTGCTGCAGACGGATCATATTCAGCGGACGGATGAAGGGACACTCCTGATCGGGCTAACTGGTGAGAAAATCGTGAACCATTACCGTTTCTACGCTGTGTTCAAAGATGACGAGGAGCATGCCGTCTATAACGGTTCGGAGGAGATCGGTTCCATTACAACCGTACCGCCGCCGGGATACTGCTTCTCGCTGGCAGGCAAGCTGTGGAAGGTGGTTGAGGTGGATACCAAGCACAAGGCTGTGTATGTAAAAGCGGCCAAAGGCAAGGTAGACACGCTTTGGCTTGGAGCGGGCGGCGATGTTCATACTCTTGTCGTACGGAAAATGAGAGAGGTCCTTGCCGAGAATACGCTGTATTCCTATCTGTCGCCGCGGGCGGTGAACCGTCTGGAAAGGGCCAGAAGGTTAGCCAGAGAAAGCGGCCTGCTGGAGAAAACAGTGCTGCCGGCCGGCGGAGACTCCTATTTTATCCTGCCCTGGACGGGAAGCAAGCCGTTCCGCACCCTGGAAAGAATGTTGAAGCACAGTCTCGCAGACACCCACGCGCTGCGTTCGGTTGTGCCGATGGAGCCTTATTATTTTGTGGTGGCAGGGCAGACGGATGAGGCAACATTAATGGACGGCATTGTTGCAGAATGCAAGCGAGATCTGAATCCGCTCGAATTGCTTAAGCCGGATGAGGCACCTTATCTTGGAAAATATGATGAGTTTGTCGCCCCGGAGCTCGTTCGTGAGGCATTTGCCGTGGATGGACTGGATTTGCAGGGATTGAGGGAAAGCCTTAATCTGTATTTCAAGATAGACTGACGTTGGTGTCAGTCTACACAGGGGGGGAGGGCATTAGCATGGAAAGCGTATCAAATGAAGATAAATTGGAATCAATAAAATCCATGCAATCGACAATCGGTAAACTTGAAAATGCCTTAGCTCAGATGACTCAAAAAGGTGCAAATACTACCTTAGTAAAGAAACGACTCAAGGCTATTTACATCGGCTTAGCCATGTTAGAAAACGCTTGGAATCAAAGACCACATCATTACACGCAGGAAGATGTAGCAGAAGCTCGTAATGTTCTTACTGGCTTATTCCCATCAATTGAGAACAGTTATGCTAAGTTAAAGGCAGGAAATCCTCAAAGAACGCTTCTAGAAAGAAGAATTAAAGCGTTGGAACTAGCTGTTCAAGTGATTGACGATCTTTCCAATAAAAACTTACCTAACTAAATAGGGTAATGGGGGACCGGGATTTCCTAGATATATAAGGAACCTCGGTCTAATACTTTTTTATCACTACCCGAAGCAAACTAAAAGGAACAAGCAAGCAGTTATTCGTCAACTCATTGATTGGACCCTTTCCAGGTTCCAGACAAGAAGAGATGGGCTAATAGTGTCCGAATTTGTTGTATATATGCTGTTGACCGCTGTTCAATTTGAGGTATACTATTATCTAAAAACTAACGCCAAATTTTGGTTTTTGTTTGTGTGCTATAGGGGGTGAGTCTGGTTTGAAGTCAGACAATATAATTCGTGAAACACTCAGTACATACATGCAGAAACATAATTTAAATTTCACACAATTTTCACTTATTTCTAATGTGAATGCTGGTACGTTGAGCCGGATGCTTCAGGGCACGAAGCCTATTTATTGGATGATCTGTCATACACATCCGTTTTGTTTGAGCTGGCGGAATCCTTGTTCGTTTCTGATCTAAGACAAGCTGCGGCGATCATTTATACCCAGGTGAGCGAAGCGGAAAGATTCCAGCATTCGGAACGATTGGCCATTTGCCGTTATCGGCTGTTCGATCTCGTTAGGGAATGATTTAGATGCTAATTTAAGATCGGCTATTATCTTTGAAGGGTATGTGAGTCGTTTAGATGAAGCGGATCAGCTCGAAGCATTGAAAGACCTGATTCATGTTATGGGAACCGCTCATAAGTGGAAAAAAGTAGATGAACTTGCAGTGGAAATGCTGCGAATCGCTACGATCCAATATGAACGGCCTGCAACTGAACGTAAACCGAAAAAGCCATTCTATTTTTATATTTTGTATGGTTGGCTTATTCGTTCCACCGTCTGTGAAGAATTCCAGGATTACGAAGGGGCTTTAAGTTATGTTTCGAAGTACGAACAAGGAGAGTTATGGATTCGTGAGGACGACGAAGAAGCACGTCGGCACATTCATCAATTTGCTGAATGGGCAGCTGCTAATAGATATTTGTACCGGGTATTATCTGGCGAAGCAGCGGCGTTAGAGGATTACGCGGATTTTGTTGCTTCACGGCCAGATGAAATCTTTTACGCGTTGGGATATATGGTCAAAGCGGCTAACCGCTTTGATTTAGATATTGATCACATATTGGAGCGCTTTTCGGCGTATATTCCGTCTATTGAGATAGAGGGGAGATACGGTCCATATGACAATTCTATAGTGAAGGAAAAAATCCCTCAATTTTATAGCGACTTAGGCGTATATCGATTCAAAAGGGGCCATGATAATGCAATAAATCTCATACTTGAAGGTTTGCGTTTATCTGTTGATATCAACAGTGTACGGAATATGGTTAACTGTTTGACATTACTTGAAATGGATCGGGAATGGGCGAATGAGGATGCTAAAAAGAAATTCAAACAGCTGACGAGAAAGGTGAGTCAGCTTTTGTAGTTGTTACAACGGGTTAGGTTGCATCTACATTAGGCCATGGGTTGAGCGGAGGATAATTTTTCATATTGCAGTATGTTTTAAAAGACTTTCCATGCGGAAGGTCTTTTTTTGTGCATAATATCAGCTTAACCAACCAAACTAGGTAAACCAGCAAATAGAAAATATGAC
Source organism: Paenibacillus jiangxiensis (assembly GCF_046098255.1). Classification (NCBI taxonomy): domain Bacteria; kingdom Bacillati; phylum Bacillota; class Bacilli; order Caryophanales; family Paenibacillaceae; genus Paenibacillus; species Paenibacillus jiangxiensis. Next base: position 39,794 of record NZ_JBJURI010000036.1, on the reverse strand, counting down.
ATCAGGTGATATGAATGAAAGCGAATTTGGTTGCGGAAGACTCCTTTGGACCAAAGGAGCCGATTTCAAAGCAGCTCGATGAAAATGTGAGCAAGATTCGATCTATTTTCAGCGAAAGCACCGATTTTATGATGCGGGAGTGGTCGTACGGCCCGAAGCTTGGTTACAGAGCTGTGACCTTCTATTTTGAAACTCTAATGCAAAATTCAGAAAATTACATGAAACATACGCTTCAGGATCTTGTCGATCACCAGGTCGGTCCGGGGATGGACAGCACGCTTGAGGATCTGGCGAGATTTTTCGAGCACGATGGGGTCTCGCAAAAAAAGGCGGTCCTGCTTGACCATATCGATCAGGCCGTGAAGGATATCATCGACGGGCATATGGTCATTTTCCTGGATCAGTGGGATAAAGCGTTAAGCTATAATGCATTTTCGGTGGAAACGAGGCAGGTCACGGAACCTGTCAACGAATCGGTTGTGCAGGGGCCGCGGGAGAGCACTGTAGAGAGTCTGGAAAAGAACATGGGGCTTTTGCGGATTCGTCTTAAAACACCGAGCTTTAGAATGGTTAAAGTAAACGGCGGCGGCAAAACGAACACGGATATCGTCTATGCCTACCTCAGCGATGTGGTGGACAGCGAACTGTTGAATGAATTTGAGAGAAGGTTTGAAGCGGTCAAGCAAACGGAAGTGCTGGAAACCTCTTATATTGAGCAGATTTTGGAGGACTCGACCTATTCGCCTTTCCCGCAGCACCAGTATACGGAACGCCCCGATGTGATAACCGCGGCCTTGCTTGACGGGAAAATCGCAGTACTGGTGCAGGGAAGCAGCGGTGTCCTGTTATGTCCAGGATTGTTTACAGATTTCTTTCAATCCAGTGAAGATTACTATCAGCGGACGCTTATTTCGTCCCTGATTCGTTTCCTGAGGGTGTTTGCTTTTATTTTGGCATTAACACTGCCGAGCATTTATATCGCTTTAACAACGTATCATACGGAGCTGATCCCTACCGTGCTTCTTCTTGCCGTTATCGATTCGCGTGAAGGGATTCCGCTTCCGGCTTTCTTTGAAGCATTGCTTATGGAGTTTTTCTTCGAGATGCTGCGCGAAGCTGGCGTTCGCCTCCCGAGACCCGTCGGCTCCGCGGTCAGTATTGTGGGAGCCCTCATTATTGGTGATGCTGCCATCAGCGCGGGCATTGCATCGCCGATTATGGTCATCGTAGTGGCCCTTACAGGCATCGCCTCCTTCGCCATTCCACAATACAGTGTCGCTATCGCGCTGCGGATTCTGCAGTTTCCGCTCATGATCTCCGCAGCATTGCTTGGCGGATTCGGAGTGATGATTATGCTTATACTGATCCTGCTTCATCTGACCAAGCTGCGTTCGCTTGGTCAGCCTTATCTTTCGCCACTGGCTCCCCTAAGATTTTCGCTCCTGAAGGATGTGTTTATTCGTGCTCCGATAAGGGTGCTGCAGCGGAGTCTTAGAGCACGCCAGTTCAACCGGCAGGGGCGGTAACAAGATAAAGTTTAAAAGGAGATAGGGTGAGAGAATGTACAGATATGGGCTGCTCCTCCTCCTGTCCGGGGCACTGATGCTTACATCCGGCTGCTGGAGCAAGCATGAACTGGTGGAGATGGGGTTTGTGCTCGGTGTCGCTCTGGATGAGGATAAGGATAACCAGATTGAATTGACCACCCAGATCTATCGTCCCAGAGGGGAAGCGCTATCTGCGGATCAGTCGACCATTAACATCAAGGCCAAAAACAAAACCGTTATGGAAGCGGTCCGCGATATTCCCATTCATCTGGGGAGAAAATCCCAGTGGAGCCACATGCGAATTATTATTGTAAGCGAAAAGCTGGCCCGCTCGCAGGATATTGGCAAGCTGCTCGACTTTTTCTATCGTGATCATGAAACCCGGGGTGATGTACAAGTCATGATTGCAGGAGGCCGGGCAGACGACGTGCTCATGCTGCGCCCGCAGGTCGAAAAGTCTACAAGCCAGGAGCTGCTGCGGGCAAACAGGATTTCTCACAGCGTTTCAGGCAAAACATTAGTCACCACACTGCTGCAGTTGGGGATTCAGGCACGAAATGCACATTTGGACGGCTTTGTTTCCTATTTATACGATGTAACTCCAAAGCAAGAAGTATTTTCGAATGCCGGCCTCGCACTGACTAAGATGGGAAAAATGGTGGGCGTTCTTTCCCCAAAAAAGACACAAGGGCTGGCCATGCTCCGGAATGAATTCGAGTCAGGCATTATCAGCTTCTCCTGCCCTGGAAAGAAGCGCCAGACGGAAACATTGGAAGTGTTAAAGCTGAAGACAAAATTAAAGATCTCATGGATGGAGGGCAAACCATCCGGCGTAACAGCCTACACGGATGTGGATGCCGCGATATCGGAATTAAAGTGCAGTTATGTGCGTACACCGGAAGATGAGAAAAAGCTGGTGAAAGCAGCGGAAAGGCAAATTCGGCAAACGATGCTGGCAAGCTATCATGAACTGCAGAAGAATCAGATTGAAGCCATCGGAATCGCCAACCAAATTTATCGCAAATATCCTCAAACCTGGGCTGTCTTGAAGGAGAATTGGGACTACCAATTCTCCAAGCTGCCGCTTCAGGTGAATGTTAAGGTCAGACTGACTACCCCCGGGGCAAGCAATTCAATACCGATCTTATAGAATTAAGGGGCTATTATATGAAGGAACGGATATTGGTTTTGGTTTTGGTTTACGCTGCAATTTTGGTGTATGAGCTGCTTCACCGAAAAACGGAAACAGCTTCAAGAGATCGGCTCCTGTACGTGATCCTTCTGGTCGTATCCACCTATCTGTCGCTTGATTTTATATTAAATAAGGATTGGCCGGATACTTATGATTTCATCCCCGGCTTTATTAAGGTGCTGGCAAAGGAAATTGATTCTTTTCTGAGTGTGAAAATGTCATAAACGGATTCCCATTCAACGAAAGGGGAAGAAGTATGGAGAAAGAACAGACGATAAGCCCGGGACAGTTGAGTATCCTGTTTTTTGTATTTATGACAGGATCCTCAATCATTAATGTCCCGGGCCCGCTTGTCTCCCGAGCGGGTAATGGCGCCTGGCTGTCCCTCTTGATTGCGGGTACGATTGGAGCGGGATTGCTGGCCTGCATGCTGTATATTTACCGCAAATACCCTGATCTGAGTTATGTGGCTTACAGCAGGAAGCTGGTTGGGCCGTTTTTTACCTATGTATTCGGAATTATGGCTGTTTTCTTTCTGCACTATATGCAATCAGCCATTGTATTGGATGCCGGGCTGTTTATGGTCACCTCCATGTTAAGGGAAACACCGCTGTATGTGTTTAACCTCCTGCTTTTCATGGTGGCCGCATTGACTGCCCGTGCAGGCATAGAAACCATGGTAAGGATGTTCACATTGATTATTACCATGGTAATTCTTTGTACGATTGTGGTACTGCTGCTGGCCATCCCCCTTTATCATCCGGACTATTTGCTCCCGATGCTGCCCAAAGGGATGAAGCCGGTGCTGCACGGTGTATATACCGCGTCCGGTTTTCCTTACATGGAGGCGATTGTATTCGTGATGTTGCTTCCGTATGTTCGTGCCGATCAGCGGAAAAAGACAGGAAGGTATATGTTCCTGTCCCTCGGACTGAATATTATTTTGCTGTGCATTTCAATATTATGTGCCATTATGACCTTAGGTCCGCTGACAGGGGATACCATGTATAGTTTATTTGCCCTTGCCCGGCTGATCGAGTTCCAGGAGATTATTCAGCGGATCGAGTCGGTGATCGGGATGTCGCTTATAGCCGACTCCTATATGAAAGCCGCAATTGTCCTTTACATATTAAATGCCTTTCTGTGCGAGCTGTTCAGCATCAAGGACCGGACCATATTGATCCTGCCCCTGGCGCTGATCGGCTTTCTGAATTCGCTGCTTATCTTTAACGGCACGACGGAATGGTCCACTTTTGTATCCGTGATTCACCCGGTATGGAACTTTTTTTCCTTCACGCTGCCGCTGCTCATTCTTACATTCATGGCGGCAATCCGAAAACAGAAGTGAACCACGCTGTTATGTCGCATAAAAAGTTACGGCTGATTCTTCACGATATGATCCGCGGTGCGGATAGCCAAGGCGGCGATCGAAAGTGACGGATTATTAGCCCACATGGAAGGAAGCACGCTGGCGTCGGCCACATAGAGGCCCGGCATGCCATGGATTTGTCCGAACTGGTTCGTGGCCGAGGTGTTCGGGTCTTCGCCCATTCGACAGGTGCCGGCTTCATGGTTATCGGCTCCCGGCGCCATCATACAGATGGAAGGGACACCATCCGTCATCTGCAGCTGCAGCTGCATCGCGTTACAGGATTGAATGGCGGCGTCATACATCTGCCCAATAATTTCTTCATCCTTGGCGCTGTAAGAGAAGCTGACCTGTGGCTCCGGCATGCCGTAAGCATCCCGCCGGCCTGGATCAATGAAGACCCGGTTTTCAACCCTCGGCTCCACGACACCGGATATATAGAAATCACTGATTGTCCAAACATGTTTATCCGGCCTGGTAAGATAATGATAGTCAAAATACTGCTCAGGCCCTTGTATTTGGAGCTGGTAAGGACGATCCTCGGTCCCGGGAATCAAAATGCCGAGTGATCCCAGCGGATCAGGGAAGCTGGAGGTATTGAGAGTAGCCGTTACAACCAAATAGGAATGGTTGACCAGATATCTGCCTATAGCGCTTCCCGGTATGCCGGAATTGAGTAAAATGCGCGGTGTCTGCATCGCGCTGGCGGACAGGATAACCGTTTTCGCTTTAATTACATGTGACTTTCTGTCTGATGTGACGACTCGAATGCCTGACGCTCTTCCTCCTTCAGTCAGGACTTCGGCACAGTAAGTTTCGACCGCCAGATCAAAGGGACGGTAGTTCAAAGCTTTCGCAATCATAGTCATGCTGCTGGAAAAAACATTGGAATTGACCTTGCCCAGCAGGGTTGGACTCAGATCAGCCGCCATGGGGAGATCATCCGCATGAGGAAACCCGTTTCGCCGCAGCCGTTCCAGGAGCACCTGTGTCATCAAAGAATTTCTCGTATACTCCCGTGTGACACTCAGAAGCTCTTCGGCAATGTTGTAATACATTATCATATCCGAAGGGGAGATTGGCCAGTTCTTTGCAATATCAAAATCAGGAACCCGTGGAGTGATGCCCCCCCATAAAGTGCCTCTGCCACCTAATGCGTTGATCAGCCTTAGTCCGTTAAATTGCGGAAGACGGTTGCCAATCCAATCCGTAATTTGCGAGGGGCGGAATAATCGGAAATTGAGTCCGTCCATCGTTGGCACGTTCATAATATGGGTCGGCAGAAACTGCGGTCCCCGCTCTACCATCCCGATTCGCTTGCCATTCCGGCCCCATTGCTCGCATAAACGCCATAAAGCCGAGCTGCCCCCCATTCCGGAGCCGACAATTAGTACGTCGTACTCGGTCGCGGCCATTTCCGCAGCGGTAGTTAGAGGGATCCAGTTGCGAATTAACGACTCTTCCGGTGCAATCGGGCAGAAGGGAGCGATCGCCCGGGGGACAGAAAAAGCACGGGGAGATGGAATCCGAACCTGCATACCGGTGATCGTACGATCAGGACGATCAATATGCGGATTGGCGGACATCAACTGATCGATGCTGATTTGGTAATGACTCGACAGACGGTACAGTGTATCTCTTTCGTCTGCTACATAGATCCTCACAACTATTGCAACTCCTTCTAGGTGAGAGTATTCGCCATTTTATACGTATGATTCCTAGCCCTGCTTAATACCATTTTAATAGCAGCCACAATTGTCCCTCGTGAGCAGGAAAGGAGAATAACATCAATGAATATGCAGACATCACAAGGAGTGACCCATCGAATTGTTCCAATCCGTGTCACCATATGGAACGAATATGTTCATGAAAAAATAAATCCTCTGGTAGCGCGTTATTATCCAAGAGGTATCCATGAAGTTCTTGCCGCCGGCATTGGCCCCTACGGCTTTACATTACGAGTCGCTACGTTAGAGCAGCCTGAGCATGGGCTTAGCAACGAAGTGCTCAATCAAACCGATGTCCTGATCTGGTGGGGGCATCTGGCTCATGACCAGGTTTCCGATGAGATCGTAACTCGGATACAGATGAGGGTGCTGCAAGGAATGGGGCTTATCGTACTGCATGCCGGACACCGCTCGAAAATTTTTCAGCGGCTCATGGGGACCACCTGTGACCTGAAATGGCGGGAGGACGGCGAAAGAGAGCGGCTGTGGGTCGTGGATCCCGCTCATCCGATAACTCATGGAATCGGCGAATATATCGAAATAGAAGAGGAAGAAATGTACGGAGAGTTTTTCGACATTCCGGTGCCGGATCAGCTCGTCTTTGTCAGTTGGTTCCAGGGAGGGGAGCTGTTCCGCAGCGGATGCGCATATCAGCGCGGTCGCGGGAAGATATTTTATTTCCGTCCCGGTCATGAGACATATCCGACCTACTATCATCCGCAAGTGCTGCGGGTAATTGCCAATGCCGTTTTCTGGGCCGCTACTCCGCATGGTGCTCAGCCTACTTATGGAGAGTTGCCGCCGCTGGAGCCGATGACTGACCTGCCTCCGATGGGACACGCGTAAGGCTTTGCGTTCAAATCAAAAAAGCTGTGCCGACGGGTGGTCGGCATGGCTTTTGTGTATTTGATATTAAGAGTAATGGCCGGTAATGGCCGGAAGTTTCATTTTGAAATGCAGTTTAGATTGTAAAATGAGCAAAGACAACGTATACTATTATGTATTGATAATGATAATCATTTACATAGAAATTTTATAATACCTGGAGCTGGTGAGGGGAACTATGAGCAGAAATGATATATTCGACGTAACGATAATAGGCGGTGGGCCTGCAGGTTTATATTCCGCGTTCTACAGCGGATTACGGGGTATGAAGACCAAGATTATTGAATACCAGCCCAAACTGGGCGGTAAGCTGCATGTGTATCCGGAGAAAATGATCTGGGACGTCGGCGGCCTGACACCGGTACCCGGGGCGAAGCTGATCGAGCAGCTGGTGCAGCAGGGATTAACGTTTAATCCGGAAGTGCTGCTGAACGAGAAGGTAGAATCCATTGCCCGCAATGAAGAGGGATTGTTCGAGCTGCATACTTCGACCTCAGGCGTGCATCTGTCCAAGACGGTCATTGTGGCCGTCGGGGGCGGAATCCTGAACCCGCAAAAGCTGCAAATCGAGGGGGCAGAGCGCTTCGAAGTGTCCAATCTGAATTATACGGTCAAATCCTTGCAATATTTCAAGGGCAAAACGGTCATCGTATCCGGCGGAGGCAATTCCGCTGTGGATTGGGCCAACGAGCTGCAGCCTGTTGCGAAGAAAGTGTACCTGGCTTACCGCAAAGAGGCGCTAAGCGGGCACGAGGCGCAGGTGGATCTGCTGCTGGGTAGCTCGGCAACCTGCTTTTTCCATACACAGATTACCAGGCTGATTGCTTCCGATAATCATGAGATCATCGAGCGCGTGGAACTGACCAACACTGAAACCGGCGAGGTTCAGTTGCTGTCTGTGGATGAGGTTATTATTAACCACGGATATGAACGGGATATTTCGCTGCTGGAGAACAGTCCGCTGGGTATCAATCTGGTGGACAACTACTATATTGAGGGAACGGCAAACAGCCAGTGTTCCATACCGGGGCTGTATGCGGCGGGAGATATTTTAAGCTATGAAGGAAAACTGCATCTCATTGCCGGAGCCTTCCAGGATGCGGCCAATGCGGTAAACAGCGCGAAGCGGTTTATCGATCCGGAAGCGCATAAAAGCGCGATGGTATCGTCACACAATGAGATGTTCAAAGAGCGCAACCGTGAACTTATCAAGCAAATGATCAAATAGCAGAATGAATACATTGCAGGAGAAAGCCCGTTTCGACGGGCTTTTTCTGTTAGATATCAGAAGGACATAACGCCGAAGCTTGAGCTTCCTGATATCGCAAGAAAAACTTCTGCTAAACGCGGTCTGGCTTCTTAGGATGTACAACGATAGACGTTTTTCTTATATAATCAGATCTAGATGCCCGAGCGCTCTATGTCATTTCAGGAGGTAGAAAAGAAAAATGGACTATGTATTTTCAAACCGCATTGCATCGCTTCAACCCTCGATTATTCGCGAAATTTTGAAGGCGAGCTCGGGTCAGAATGTCATTCCTTTCTCCGCAGGCAACCCGGCGGCAGAAACGTTTCCGGTAGAGGTGATCAGCTCCTTTACGCAAGAGATTCTTACACAAAATCCCGTGGCAGCTCTGCAGTATGGGGTGACGGAAGGTTATGGACCGCTGCGTGAAACGCTGAAGGGACAGTTGCAAGAACGCTTTGATATGGGACTGTCAGAGGATGAGCTTTTCATCGTCTCCGGTGCGCAGCAGGGGATTGAACTGGCCTGTAAGGTACTGTGCAACGAAGGTGACGCGATCATTTGTGAAAGTCCCAGCTTTATCGGCTCGCTGAACTCTTTCCGGGCTTCGGGGGCAAGACTTGTCGGTGTTCCGATGGAGAGCGACGGCATACATATCGAAAAGCTGGAGCAGGCGCTTAAAACAGAGAAAAATGTAAAGCTCATTTACCTCATTCCGAGCTTTCAAAATCCGACCGGCATTACGACAAGCCTGGAAAAGCGCAAGGCGATCTATGCGCTTGCCAAGAAATACGGGGTCATGATTCTGGAGGATAATCCATACGGCGAGCTGAGGTTCAAAGGTACTGATGTGCCAACCATCAAGTCAATGGATGACGAAGGTCTGGTTATTTACGTTGGTTCCTTCTCCAAGGTTCTTTCTCCCGGCCTGCGTGTCGGATTTGTCTTGGCTCCTGAAGAGGTTATGCAGAAAATGGTTGTGGCCAAACAGGGAGAGGATGTGCATACCGCCATGCTTCCCCAGATCCTGGCCCACAAATTTATGACTGAATACGACTACCAGGGCCATATCGAAAGCATCCGGGACATTTACCGGAGAAAATGCTCGCTGATGACGGAGCACCTGGAAAAATTAATGGGTGACAGTATCACCTATATAAATCCGGATGGGGGACTGTTCCTGTGGTGCAGCTTGCCTGAATCGGTACCGATGCTGGAGTACTGTAAAAAAGCGGCGGCAAAGGGAGTGGCCGTGGTTCCGGGAACAGCCTTCCTCGTACAGGAAAATGAGCCGTGCAATTCGTTCCGCATCAACTTCTCGACTCCTTCGGATGAGCAGATCATGAAGGGAATCGAAATCCTGAGCACGGTCTGACTTGGGTACAGAAAGCAAATCTCAGTGATTTCTATTTTGGAATAAGGTGAAGAAGAAGGAAAAAAGAGCGGGTATTGGTGGGAATAAGGAACACCGAATACTCGCTCTTTCACATCAAAAAAGGTATTTTCTTACACCTAGCTTAAGTTAACAACGTGAGCTGTGTAGTAATGAGATTCAGCCGAAACTTCAAACCCTGCAGACTGGTAGAGGTTTAAAGCACGTCTGTTATCGGTGACTACACTGAGGCGAATCTGGCTGCAGTTCTTGACGAGCAGTATGCTGACTATATAAGCGAGAATTATGCGCCCATAACCTTTGCCCTGGCATGAGGGATGCACACAAAAATCATGAATGACAGCAGTATCCGCAGAAATATGATTCACTCTGATCATCCCGATCGGTGAGAGTTTGTGCAAAGCGATATAAGTAACACGCTCAGGCTCATTTGTGTGTAATAAATAATTTCGTGTCCAGGTTTCGGAATCGCCAAAGGCTTGTGATGAGCATTGGACCATAAACTCGAAATCCCGGGCTTCCGCCTGTCTTACAGTCAGGTCGGTACGATGCGGTTCGTTCCCCGGCAAACGGCTCAGATTCATGGTGAACTCTGAGGACGAAAAGTCGGCCCTAAAGTGCCGGATACAGGCAATGCCAGGCCGGGAATCCGCAGGGATTCTAAACCGGCATTTTTGGATACCCCTGGCTTTCAACTCAGTGACGACTCTTGCCAATAACTTGCGAAAAATGCCTCTGCGTCGGTATTCCGGATGAACCATACCATTGATATTGGCCTCAATTTCATCAGATGTATACCAACTGATAAAACCGATAAGCTGATCCCTGCGATGACATAAGAATGCGTAATCTCCTCCGACTGCTTTCAGACTTTCTACGCCAACCCTCAGGTTTGAGCCATCAAATTTTTTACACAGCTGTTCCAGCATACGAATTTGTTCAATCTGAACAGCCGAGAAGTCAATCATTTTAACTATTAGGTAATCGTTCAAATTACGCCCTCATCAGGAGGAAGGAAACACGCAGTTTACGGACGAGCAGGCGCTGTCCTTCCAAAGTCTGTCCCTTCATTCATAGTTGCCATGATAACGCCCTCCCTTAATTATCTAAGCAACATTTTATCCTACTTGGGCTTCAAAGTCAGGCAGTAAAATATTTTGAGGCCCGAGACCTGCACGCGGTGCTGCGAATTTTGGTATGCTAATTTTATCAGTTTGTATACCCACTTCCGAGCGAACGGCTGGTGATCCGATTGAAAATGAAGGGCATATCATTAATTGAAAACGGTTACTTAACTTGGCTGTCAGGTAAACGTTTGTTAAAGAGCAGCCAAAGGGGAAGGTTTTACCGCAAAAGCCTGATGACCCTCATTGCCATAGCAAGCATTCCGGGGCTGCTTACGGGCGGTATTATGTATTTTCTCGTTGTGGGCCATATGGAAAATGAAATGAGCCGGCTGCATGCCAGGCAGATTGAGGCAAGAGCTAAAAATATCGACGATCAGCTGTCCTATCTTGAACTTAGCCTGTCGCATTGGGCGTTTGAACCACGTTTTGGCGAGCCGCTTCGGTCTCTTGATTTTGTGTATGAATTTCAACAAACGCGTGAACTAGTCACCACCTTGCTCATGCTCCAGGGCTCGCATCCCCTGATCGATAGTGTCAGGCTGTACTTGGATCAGCCAAGGCCCATATTATTTGATATCAATTACTCTGAGCTGCAGGATTCCGCATTGATTGCCTCGTATCACAAATACATATCAGATGGCAACGACATGTATTGGACTGACAGAATTCCTTGGGAACCGGGGGAGAAGGGGCTGGCTGTGCTGCACAAGATCCCCGGTGACAGCACCGAACCGTTTGGGGCCTTGATTGTTGCTCTTAACGGGGAACGCATGGTTAATCTTCTAAAGACGCTAACTCCTTACGATGCAGGTATCACCTTGTTGACGGACGCAGCAGGCGGCACGTTGGCAGAAGCGGCTTCAGCAGAAGATATGGATGGGCATGACGCGCTGAGCAGGGCCATCAAAGCGGAGGTGGCCGGGAGGAATGCGGGTGCAGGCTCCTTCATTTTCAAGCACGAAGATACGACATACTCCGTCTCTTACGGCAAGCTGAGCCGGATGCAAAGCGAATGGACGTATATTTCGGCATCACCCATGACTGAGATTACGGCTCCTGTCCGCCTGGTCTCGCAGATTTTGCTCGGCATCAGCGCTGGCGGGCTAGTATTGGCGCTGATATCATCATGGTTCGCGTCCAGACGGATTTATTCGCCTGTGGAGCGAATGATCAAGCTGCTGAGCAGCAGAAAGGCAGGCCTCTCTTGTGAAGGAGCGGATGAATTCGAGCTGCTGGAGGCGGAATGGCATAGCCTGTCCTCCGAAAGCAGCATGGTCAGTGAGAGACTGAGGGAACAGCTGCCGCAGATCAGGGGAAGCTTTCTGCATCAGCTGCTTCAGGGACAGTTATATTTCTACTCTGAGCAGGATTTACGGGAGCGTATGAACCGGCTTGGCTGGGAGGTGGATAGCAGGCAGCTTCTGCTGCTGACCGTGCATCTGAGCGGGCATGGCCGAATGGCGGAACGATTTCAGAGCGATGACGAAGGGCTGGTTACCTTTGCTGCCGCAAATATTATCGAGGAGCATGCAGAGGCACGATTTGAACAATTTCATGTATTGAACTTTCATAATCTGTCCACAGCGCTGCTTGTGCTTGGGCCGCAGGGAGAAGACGTGAAAGGCTCTTTGCTTATATGGGCGGATGAGCTGGCCGATATCATTGACCGGATTATAAAAATGAATGTAATTCTGATTGCAAGCAAACCGGTACAGCGTATTGATGAACTGCCGAATGTCTTCATGGAGATGGAGCAGGCGGCACTGCTGCGCAGTCTGGAGGACCGGAACCAATTTCTTGATATGGAGCACACCGGGCGAGGACAGCATGAGCCGTTCATTTATCCGTTCGTTGTAGAAAGAGAGCTGCTTCAATCCGCGCGGATGGGCAGACGTGAAGCGGCTGTAGTCTTACTGGACAAATTCATGCATGAAATTATGCAGGGCAAACGTACGGAATATTCGGTCAAGCAGGCCATGCTGCAGCTGCTCGCCAGCATTCAGCACATGCTGCTGCAGTCTGGCAACCCGCCGTATAAGCTCTATGGCTCACGAAATATGTTTGAAATATTATCCGCGATCAGAGAGCCTGGACAAATGCGGAATTGGATGCTTGATGAAGTACTAGAGCCATTGATCCGGGTTATGCAGGAGCATGATGAATCATCCTTGCAGAAGATCGTTGAACGGACGATGACCTATATCGACCAGCATTATATGACGGAGGTTTCGCTGGAGAGCTGCGCCGAGCTTGCGGGGGTCAGTCCTTATACGCTAAGCAAAGCCTTTAAACAGACGATGGGTGTTAATTTTATCGACTATCTGACCTCGGTCAGAATGGAAGCAGCCAAACGGCTGCTGCGCGACACGGATCAGAAGGTGCAGCAGATCGCAGACCAGGTCGGATATCAGCACAGCTATTTCAACCGGATTTTCAAAAAGGTGGAGGGGGTTACTCCCGGGCAATATCGTGACTCTTTTACAGATTGATGCGGGGGCCGTAAGGCTCCTTTTCTTGTTCCTTTTTTGCAGACTGGTTTAAGCTGACTGGCAAAAAAGTGAAATTCCCGCGCAATTTTGTACGAAACAATTCTGGAATAAGCCCTTGTATCAGCCTTTTCCTCCTGACATGGACTCCATGCAAAAAAGTGACGTTGCCGAAAACAGATGTTGTGAATAAGCTTAAACCATAATTTTGCAAACGTTTACATTAGTCTACGGTGGAAAGGAGCTCAGGGATGCGTACAAAAGCAGAAGCAGGTCTGCAGAAGGACATGAATGGCCCCGGTATGCGGCATACGGCTGTCGACGGAGTAATGTCGCGCATGGTGAGGCAATGGAAAAGGAATAAATGGCTGTATGTGCTGCTGCTTCCGGGATTGCTGTATTTTCTTATCTTTAAATATCTTCCGATGTGGGGTGTGCTGATTTCTTTTCAAAACTATCAGCCGTTTCTCGGTATGGCCAGAAGCGAATGGGTCGGGCTGGACAACTTCACCACTTTTTTCTCAAGTCCCGATTTTGTGCGGCTGATGCGCAATACGTTTTTGCTCGCCGTGTATAATCTGGTGTTTTTTTTCCCGGCACCCATTATTGTCGCCGTGCTGTTGAATGAGCTGAGATGGGCCATCTTCAAAAGAACGGTGCAGACCCTCATCTATGTGCCTCATTTTATTTCGATGGTCATTATTGCAAGCATCACTTATATTTTTCTTACCCCTCAAGGCGGTATCTTGTATGAGCTGATTTCCGCTTTTACAGGCCGGCAAATCGATGTGCTGTCAGACCCGGACTGGTTCAGGCCCCTCATTATCGTACAGATGATCTGGAAGGAGATGGGCTGGGGCACAATTATCTTTCTGGCCGCGCTGGCTGGCGTGGATATGGAGCAGTATGAAGCAGCCATCGTGGACGGCGCCGGCCGCTTCCGGCGCATCTGGCATATTACGCTGCCCGCCATCCGCAGCACGATCATTATTTTGCTCATTTTGCGGCTCGGCTCGTTTCTCGATACAGGCTTTGAGCAAATCTTCCTGATGACGAACTCGCTGAACCGTGAAGTCGCGGATGTGTTTGATACTTATGTGTACCAGCTGGGCATCACCCAAGGCTCGTTCAGCTACAGTACAGCGGTCGGGCTGTTCAAATCCGTGGTTGGCATCATCCTCGTGCTTGCCAGCAACAAAATTGCAAAAAAATTCGGTCATTCCGGAATCTACTGATGGAAGGAGGTCTTGAAGCATGCATGAACGCTTTAATACGCCCGCGGGGCGTGTGTTCGATGTGTTTAACTATTTGCTGCTGGGCTTGCTCGGCATCGCCACTGTGCTGCCGTTCATTTATATCATCGGCAGCTCCTTTGCGACAGAAGCGGAGCTGACGGCGCGCGGTTTCTTTCTCATCCCGCATGATTTTTCATTAGGAGCTTATGAGTACATTTTCTCGTCATCATCCATTTTCCGGAGCATTGGCGTCACGGTATATGTAACTGTGGTGGGAACGCTTGTCAATTTGCTGTTCACCATGACGATGGCTTATCCGCTGTCACGTACCGATCTTGGCGGAAGAAATTTGATCATGAATCTGGTCATCTTCTCTATGCTGTTCAGCGGAGGCATGATTCCGACCTATCTGGTGATCAAAGAGCTCGGCTTGCTGGATACGTATTGGTCTCTCATTTTGCCCGGAGCGATCAGCGCGTTCAATCTGATTGTCATCAAAAACTTTTTCCAGGAGCTGCCGCCTGGGCTGGAAGAAGCCGCCCGCATTGACGGCTGCAACGATATTGGCGTACTGTGGCGCATTGTGCTTCCTTTGTCCAAACCGGTCATTGCGACGTTTGCGCTTTTTTACGCGGTGGGGCACTGGAACAACTTTTTTCAGGCATTGCTTTATATTTCAGACAGCACGAAATGGCCGCTTCAGGTGCTGCTGCGCCAAATTGTACTGCTGTCCCAGGGAACGGTGGGAGACATCGGGGCACTTGATCCGAATTTCGTGCAGCCGCCTGAGCAGTCCATCAAGATGGCGGTTATCGTCGTCGGCACGGTGCCGATTCTGATCGTGTATCCGTTCCTGCAGAAATATTTTGCAAAGGGTGTTCTGCTCGGCTCGGTTAAAGGTTAACGTTTTTCTTAAATGAGTTGAAAGGGGTTTAGGCAATGGCGAATATTATGTTTTCTTGGAAAAAGACTTTCCCGGCAGTGCTAGCTTCCGCGCTATTGGCAGGTATGCTGGCGGCATGCGGCGGAACTGGAGCACCGGTGGAGGAAGGCGCAGATGTTAACGATATTACGGTGATGCTGCCGGCCTTTGAAACGGATGTGCCGGATGACAACGGTCCTGTCATACAGAAATTGAACGAGTACACAGGCAAAAAGGTTCATGTAGAGTGGGTTCCAAGCAGCTCGTATGAGGATAAGTTCAATATTACGCTTGCTTCGGGTAAAATGCCTGAACTGATGGTGGTGCTGAGCAAATCCCCAAGCTTCATCAACGCTGCCCGCAACGGCGCCTTCTGGGAGCTGACGCCCTACCTGAAGGATTACCCGAATTTGAGCCAAATGAACGAAATCGTGATGAACAACACTTCCATTGACGGGAAGGTATACGGCATTTACCGCGCAAGGCCGCTTGGGCGCAATGGCATTGTGTACAGGAAAGACTGGCTCGCCAAGGCAGGATTGAAGGAGCCCAAAACAATTGATGATTTCTACAAGATGCTGGTAGCCTTTACGAAGAATGACCCGGACGGGAATGGCAAGGACGATACCTATGGATTGGTCGCCAGTAAATACAACGGGGTATGGGATAACATGTCGATCTGGTTCGGAGCTCCGAATAAATGGGGCGAAGATGGCAGCGGCAAGCTGCAGCCTGCGCATCTGACGCCAGAATATATGGAAGCGCTTAAGTTTTTCCGCAAGCTGTACAGTGAAGGGCTGGTCAACAAGGATTTTGCTGTCATGGATGCATTGAAAATGCCCGACGAAATGATTAACAATAAAGGTGGAGTCATGGTGGATGTGGCCGATGCGGGTCAACGGATTGATGAGAAAATTCAGGCCAAGGCGCCCGGCCTGGAAGTGATTGATGTGATGGGAACCGTTGAAGGACCCCAAGGGCTCGGAGTTATGCCTACATCGGGTTATAACGGTATGATCGCAATCTCCAAGAGCACGGTGCCAACGGAAGAGAAGCTGAAGGAGGTACTCACTTTCCTGGATAAGCTGAATGATGCAGAGATGCAGGTGCTGCTGAGCAACGGCATCGAGGGCGAGCAGTATACCCTTGAAGGGGACTATGTCATTCCGACAACGGATAAAGTGAAACTCAAGGATGTGCAGGGACTGAATCAGATGCTCATGTTCCTGCCCGAGGACCGCTTCAAGGTTGTCAAGCCGACACCGGTGCGGGCCAAAACGGCAGAGGTGCAGAAGGCGAATCTGGATATCGTAGTGCCGAACCCGGCAGAGCCGCTCGTCTCCGACGTGTATGCCCGCAAAGGAGCGCAGATGGACAATATCATCAATGATGCCCGTACCAAATATATTGTCGGACAGATCGATGACAAAGGATTCGAGGAAGCCATCAAGCTGTGGCGCAGCAGCGGCGGGGACGAATATATCGCGGAAATTAACAAGCTGTACGCGGAACTTGGCAAATAAGAGGAGGGAAAAGCGATGTGGAGCGGCACGGAATTCCATAACCCGGGACCGGAATGGAGAATTCATCCGTTCTGGTTCTGGAACGGCAGGATGGAGGACAGCGAAATCATCCGCCAGATTCAGGAGATGGCGGATAAGGGCATAGGCGGCTTTATGATTTGCGCCCGGCAGGGGCTGGACATTCCGTATTTGTCGGAGGACTGGTTCGCCAAAGTGAAGACAGCAGTGGAGGCTGCCAAGTCCGCCGGACTGCAGGTATGGCTCTATGATGAATTTCCGTATCCGAGCGGCATGGCCGGCGGGGAGGTGACGCTGGAGCTGCCGGAAGCGGTGCAGCGGCTGCTGGTTCACCGTACCGCCCGTGTTCACGGCGGCGAGAGGATACGTATGGAACTGCCATGGGCGCGCGTTCTGTACGCAAGTGCGGTGCCCATCCGGACAGATGGAAGCAGGGATTGGACGGCTGCTGCCGATCTGCGTGAGCGGATCGGCAGTGTACAGCCCCACCAGCTGTATCAGGAGACGGGGCTGACCTCCTATAACCGCAAGCGTTTTTTTACCTATGACACCGCATTTCGGCTGGATTGGCAAGCCCCGCCCGGCTTGTGGGAAATCATCGTGTTCCTGGAGGAGGAGCTCCATAACTTCAAATATTACGGCAACCTGTCCGATCCGTGCCATGAGGAGGCGGTTGCCACGTTTATTACCCTTACGCATGAACGTTATGCAGCTACACTTGGGGAGGAATTTGGGGCGACGGTGAAGGGCATGTTCACGGATGAAATCGCCCCGCTGGGTTCGCTGCCCTGGTCAGCCCGTTTGCCGGAACGCTACCGCAAGGAATGCGGGCGTGAGCTGCCGCCGCTGCTGCCCGCACTGCTGTACGGGGATTTTCCGGATGCTGCGGCTATCCGTTATCAATATTTTCAGACTCTGCACCTGATGCTGCGTGAATCGTATCATCGCACGATTGGCAGATGGTGTCATGATGCAGGACTGCAGTACGCCGCAGAGGTGCCGTCTTTCCGCATGGCCGGGCAGTTGTTCAGCCACGTTCCGGGCGGGGATTCAGCGCATGAGAAGACGGGTGTGCCGCTGCGACAGATACTGGAGAAAGACGCAGTATCCTTCCGCACCAATCCAAAAATGGTCAGCTCCTTGGCCAGGCAGATGTCCCGCGAACGCAGCCTGATCGAATGCTTTCACAGTGTAGGCTGGTCAATGACCCTGCAGGACGCCAAATGGATGCTGGACCGGCTTGCGGCTTTGGGCACCAACTTTTTCAATTTTCACGCGTTCTTCTACACGATCGGCGGCTTGAGGAAGCATGATGCACCCCCATCGCAGTTTCTGCAAAATCCGTACTGGCCGTATTTTCGCCAGCTTGGTGATTATGCGGGCAGGCTGGCTTATCTGATGGGCATGGGCGAAGCTCATATCCGGATTGCGATTCTCGATCCTGTCACCTCGCTGTGGTCGCTGATGGGCAATCCGCTGCACAGGTTCGGTTATGGAGGGAGGGATCAAGAAGAAGCAAGCAGGCTGGAGCGGTTAAAAAACGATTGGACGGCGCTGAGCACCTGTCTGCTGCTGGAAGGAATGGATTACGATCATCTGGACCCTGAAATGCTGCAGAAAGCCCGCATTACTGACGGGCGGATCGAGCTGGGGACAGCCCAATACGATGTCCTGCTCATGCCGCCACAGCTGAATATCGAGGGTGCAGCCTGGAAGCAGGTGAAACGCTTTGCGGAGCAGGGAGGCACGGTCATTGCCGCCGGTCTGCTGCCGCATGTCCCGATTCAGGAGCACTCTCCCGCTGCTGAAGAATGTATGGAACTGTTCGGTCTGCATGAGCGGCCGGAGGCTTATTACTGGGAAGAAAAGCCGTATGCCGGAGACACACCCTGGCTGAAGGGCAGGGACAGCGTTTATTTTGTGCCATACAGCTCAGCAGATATGCCCGGCACTGTAACCGCGCTTTTGGAACAGATTTATCCGGCGGCAGTCCGCTGGATTCCGGATCAGCCCTGCAGATCTTTTTTGGTGCATACACGTCTTATCGATCAAATGGTCGCTGTATTTATCAGCAATCAGGAAGGGCAGGCGGCGGAAGGAGAACTGAGGCTATGGCCGGAGCGTTTATTCACTAGCGGAGCTGCGGAGTCAGACGGGGGTACGGAACCAAGCGGCAAGACTTTGCGATGCGCGCGCCTTGACCTGGAAACGGGGGAAGTGCATTCTTTGCCTGATACTGGCAGTTTACCGGCCGTGCTGAGGCTGCATTTTGATGGATATGAGTCGCAGGCATTTCTTTTTGCACCCGGGTCAGCCGCTGATTTCTCCGTTCTGGATTTCTCTAGCAGTTCGGGAACGAATAAGATGAATGAAGCTGAGAGCATTGCCTTGCAAATGTCGGCGGAAGGCCCTTGGACAATAGAAGCGCTCCAGCCCAACAATCTGCGGCTGGGAGATTTTTTACTGAAGGTGCTGCGTGATGACGGTACAACTGTAGTTGATGCCTATAAGGTAGCCTGCAAAACCTTTATTGAACAGGTAGCGCCATTGGCCCAGGATGGAGGTCTTCCCTTTGTTTTCCGGCAGGAGTTCGGTGTCCCGAAAAAAGCGGGGCTGGCCTATCCGTTTCATTGTGTATATGAGACATCATTTGATCTTCAGTATGAGCTGCCGGATGCGCTGCTGTTTATGGACCGTACTGCAATAGCGGGAGAGTGGAGCATCACCATGAATGGGCAAGAGCTGCTTCCCGGACATTTTCACAGGAACGAAATTACCGATCACGACAATATCGCCTGCGAAATCGGTCATCTGCTGCGCCTGGGACGAAATGTGCTGAATTTGAAGGTGGCTGTGACTAGGGACTGGGATGGGCTGCTTGATCCGCTGTATATTCGGGGGAACTTTGGTGTCCATTGGGGGACGGATGGCGTGCCCGTGCTTATGGCCCCGTCTTCTGAAGTACCCGTCCTGCAGGCAGGGCCATACCCCGGTTATCCGCATTATGCCGGCACATTCCGTTTTCGTCGCAAGCTGCGGAAGTCCGAAGAGGCTGTGCTGCAAGGGGCAGGGAACCAGACTAGGGGACATTCCGGTGTATCCCGTACGGAATCCGGCTTTTCGATGGAGTTTGATCATTGGAATATTGAAGATACGGCAGAAATACGTGTAAACGGTTCTTCACTCGGCGTGCGTCCGTGGTCTCCTTACCGCTGGCATGGTTCGAGTGAGATATTGTCCCGGCAGGGCAACGAAGTCGAGGTGTACATTACGAATACGCTGATTGGCGTTCTCGAAGGCAACCGCTTTGACAAGACGCTGCATCGAGTCTGTCCCGTTGATGAGCTGCAGACAGCACGAAAAGAAGGAAAGGAGCAGGATCATGAAGAGACAAATTAAGCTGGATCTTTATCCTGGAGGTTTGCGAAAAGCGCTCACGATGAGCTATGACGATGGCAAGAGTGCCGACCGGAGAGTGGTACGGATATTTAACGAACATGGCATCAAGGGAACCTTTAATCTGAATTCGGGCTTGATGGGCAGGGAAGACAGGATTTCTGCAGAGGAAGCTGCCGGGCTGTACAAAGGCCATGAAATTGCCGTACATACGGTGACACATCCCTCGCTGACTTTCGTACCGGACGAGGAGCTGGCGCCGGAAATTTTGGGAGACCGGATCGCGCTGGAAGCGCTGACTGGCTCTCCGGTACGCGGAATGGCCTACCCCAACGGTTATTATAACAGCACGCTCAGCGCGAAGTTGCCGGTATTCGGGATTGAGTATGCCCGCACCATTGCATCCCATGGCCAATTCAGCCTGCCTGACAACTTTTTGCAGTGGCATCCGACATGCCATCACAACGGGGATTTGCTGGATAAGGGAGAACGGTTTATCCAGCTGTCCAAGACAAACGCGATGTTTCTTCTGTATGTCTGGGGGCACAGCTATGAGTTCGATAATGACGGCAATTGGGGGATGATGGAGCGATTCTGCGGGCTGCTTGGAGGGCGTTCCGACATCTGGTATGCTACCAATATGGAGGTCGTGTCTTACTTAAAAGCGCTGCGGCAGCTTGTTTTTGCCGGTGATTGCAGCTTTGTGTATAATCCGACCGCCTTTACGCTATGGTTCTCGGCAGACGGGGAGCCGGTTCAGATCAGGGCGGGGGAAACTACATTTTTGTAATGTGCGCGATGGACGATGGAGCGAGTTAAAAGCTTTCTATCCTTATCTAATGTTCGAATTTCGGTTGGGTTAGAGGATTGTGATGATATTATCCATGACTTGAGGCAAGCGTTGGAAACGATTGAACGTTAAATGAGTCAATGATGCATTTACGCAGTTAAATTTGAGTAACATTAAGTTATTGGGGGGAGATGGTATGAATGATGTTAGCCGTTTAGAACTGTTTCGGAGCCGGATTCCAATTCTTCACAGCAGCTCAAGACTTGAAAAAATCCATAAGGGATACTCCAGCGACGATAAATATGTGGTGTATGACGGCAGCGGATGCCCTTGCTACATATTAAGAACCTTCGGCATCGAGCGGGAAAATAACAAGCGGCTGGAATTCAGAAGCCTCACATGGATGGAGGAACTGGGGGTAAGATGCTCCAGACCAGTTGAAATGGGTGTTCTGTCTGATCATGGCATGGGTTATATGATCATCTCGTTTATTGAAGGGAACGACGCATCAGAGGAACTGCCGCTTCTGACTCCAGAACAACAATTTCATATCGGTATGGAGGCGGGTCTCGAGCTGCGAAAAATCAATCAGATTCGCTGCCCTGACAAACTCACACCCTGGCATGAAAGAATGGCTGCGAAGCATCACCGTTACCGGACAGAGTATAACAAGTGTGGAATCTCGATCAGGGATGAGGAAAGGCTGCTTTCCTTTATTGATGAAAATCTGCACATCATGCAGGATAGACCAAGTCTGTTCCAGCATGACGATTTTCATGTTGGCAATCTTCTCGTTAAGAATGGCAGGTTCTCGGGCGTCATCGATTTCAACAGTTACGACTGGGGAGACCCTGTCCATGAGTTTGTGAAGGTTGGGATGTTCAGCGCTGAAGCCAGCGTTCCATTTTCTGTTGGGGAACTGTACGGCTATCATGAAGGCAGAGAACCAGACCAGCAATTCTGGCGGCTGTATTCACTGTATCTCGCCATGACGCTGATCTCATCGGTTGTCTGGATTCTAAAAGTGAAACCGGAGGAGCTGGAGCTCATGATGGCCAAGATTCACAAGGTCATGGAGGATCACGAAGGCTTCGGGCTGCTGGTCCCGAAATGGTACAGCCAGTTCCAGCATCAGTCCTGAGGCTTAAGAGCGCGTATTTAAAAGGTTAGCCAGAATGATCTGGCTGACCTTTTTTTAATACGTTTTATTTAATGAAGGAAGGGGAATACCTAACATCATAGATTAATAGGGTCTTTGCTGCTTAGTATATACCCAACCCTAATCATATCTTTTGCATAATATGTAACTAGAAAGGAAGATTTTAAGAATAGGGGGATGCTACGTATGAAAGGATTAATCCTGTGTGCCGGGAAAGGGACAAGACTTCAGCCTTCGACATATACCAAACCGAAGTGTATGCTTCCTGTTAACGGTGAATATATTCTTGTCTCCATTATTAAAAAGCTTGTGGCGGCCGGAATTACAGAGATCGGCATCGTAGTAAGTCCTTCGCAAAACGAGATCCGGGAAACGATTGGAGATGGAGCACGCTGGAACGCTTCATTAACTTATCTGCTGCAGGATGAGGCGAGGGGGCTCGCGGATGCTGTCAGAAGCGCGCAGGCTTTTATGGCGGATTCCCCATTTTTGTTGATGCTTGGCGATAATTTATATGAGGGAGAAGTCGAACCGCTCATTCAATCTCTGGATGGAGCCGGCGCAGTTGCTTCAATTTTGCTGCAGCATGTCAAGGACCCCCGGCAATTCGGGGTTGCCGTCATTGAAAATGGACAAATCGTTATGCTGGAGGAGAAACCCCAGCACCCCAAGTCCGATTTGGCAATTGTCGGGGTATATGCTTTTACTGCTGCCATATGGCCTGCCATTGAGAGTCTTACTCCTTCTGCGCGTGGAGAATACGAAATCACGGATGCCATCCAGGCGTTAATTTCAGAAGGCGGGCATGTCGCATACAGCATCACGTCAGCACCCTTTTTTGATATCGGAACGCATGAGCGGTGGCTTGAGGCCAATCGTTACAAAATGGACCATGATCCCATGAACTTCGAGAACCCGACAGGCATGAGTACCTCCGTAAAATGGATTCCCCCGGTTCAGGTGGATCCGACCGCACGTGTAGCAAATAGCGTCATCGGCCCTCATGTATATATTGGCCCGAACAGCGTCGTCGAAGAGTGTATTCTTAGCAATAGTATTTTAACGGATCAGGTTCACTTGTTTAATATCCACGCAGAAGGAAGTGTCTTTGGCTCAAATGTTCAGCTTGCCGAACAAGAAATTCAGGATTTGCCAGCTCGTCACATTCTGGGTGACCGAGCATCGGTGACCAGAATCAATCCCTCGTCGCAGAAGGATTTAAAATAAATCGAGATCCACTAGGGAATTAGTCCAATCCGGTCACAAGGGCAAACATACACTTAAAGTAGTCAATACAACAGGCAACTATGCCAAATGATACTTTAAGGGGTAGGTGATCCTTGAGAATGGTTGAACTGGTATTAACGCTTAATGACCGGAGCGGGAAATATGCGCAGCATGCTGGTGTTGTCCTTGCATCCATTTTTTCCAACACCCAGCAAACGGTCAATGTACACATTTTGTATGATGAAACCTTAACTGAAGAAAACAAATTTAAGCTTACTCAACTCACTGAGGGGTTTAATCACAACATCTATTTTTATTTTGTGTCCGTTCCAGAGGATATGGTTCAGGCCTCGGCCCAGGTTCATAAGATTGACCACTGGACCGTGGCCAGTATGTACCGTTTATTGCTGCCAAACATTATTCCGGCCGAAAAAGTCATTTATTTGGACTGCGACATTTGGGTCAATACGGATATTAACGAGTTGTGGAGTACTGACCTTGGGGGACATTATCTGGGCGCAATATTGGATCAGGGGCAAAACCTGGATGAATATTTTGCTTCCATGGGGCTAAACGGGGCGGTATATTTTAACTCAGGCGTCATTCTGTTTCATTTGGATAATATCCGCAATAAACCGGGATGGTATGAGGAAATGCTCAATTTCCTGCGCAATTATCCAACGACGACTATGCCTGACCAAGACGTATTGAACTCCTTGTATGCCTCCAACTATTTGCAATTGGATCAGCGCTTTAATACATTCGCTCACGAAGGCCTTGATCCGGAAAACAAAATCGTGCATTTCGCCGGAGAAGACAACAAGTGGTGGAATGACCAATCACCCGCTGCACCGCTCTATAATTCATTCCTTGCCATGACGCCTTGGGCTGGAGCATTTACACCAGCGCCAGCGCCCGCGGCTGAACCGCAAGTAGAAGCCGCAGCTTCGCAGCCTCCGGTTGACACGCCTGTGCCGCCAGCTCCGGAAGTACAGCATGTGGAATCCCAACACGCGGAAGCTCGGCATCCGGAAACTCCGGCACCTAAGAATACGGATCCGCTTCCTGCAGTTCCGACCACGATCCTGCCGCAAACTCCCGCGACCCCTGTCAAGCGGAAACGCCGCAGATCGTTAAGGCTGCGGTTAAGACCAAGACTGCGGAAGAAAAGGGGAACCCGAGTTAGATATCGCTCCTTAAGAAGAGCAAGACGGGTCACTCGCCAGTCGTTGTCGAATCGTCAGCCGTTGTCGAGAAGAAAAACGCTGCAATATGCTGTGCGGAAAGTGCCGGTTGTTCGGAAAAAGATCGTTTATGTGATTAGAAAGGCCCCTCTGAAAAAAAGCACACGCTATCTAAAGCGCAGCTCATAATGCCCCCTTCATCGATCCGTCCAGCTCGTTCAGGCCGGGCGGATCACTGTTTATGGACATTCCCGAAACATGCTGACCAGTGCCTTTCTGAACGGCATTGATTTCTGTCCCATCGAAGGCAATTACATTGACGCCAGTTTACGTGTAGAGGCCTGATTATGCCGCCTAAAGCAGTTTTTATTGCCGAAACGCCCTCTCTAAAAATACGTTCAAACATACACTGAAATATACCATTACACAAAGGAGGAAATAAGATGAGTGCTTTTGCTGGATCTTGCGGAGGAGGACTGTGGACTTCCACAGGCGCTATTTTGGTTTTGTTCATTCTTCTGGTGATTATCACCAGATCCTTCCTGATCTAAAAGGAGAAAGACTGCTCTTTTTAAGGTCTTAGAAGGATTAGGATTATTGCGTCTGGGTATGTCCCCGATCACGTGATGGGCGGGTATACCCAGACGCAGTTTTCCTGGCTTTCATGTGAAATACAGCACTAGTTTTACATATCCAAACTTGTTTATACGGCAGAGTTTTGATTTGGATACAGCTTCCATATGTGGGTTATCCTAATCTCAGTAAAGTTCAGCATTCAGGACTCCAGTTGCCCTGCTGCGGGTAATCATGATCGATTCCGAATGTACACAGGAGGTTGGGATATGAGTCCAACGGTCAGCAAATCCGATATAGCGATCCTGGGAATGGGGACGGCACTGCCGGATCACTCCCTGGTCCAGTCCCAGATTGCGGAAGTTATCGCCTCATCCCTGCGCGAACGCTCGGATTTGGCGCGTTTTGCAAGAAGAATATTCAAATCCTGCGGTGTGGAGGCACGCTACACCTGTGAACCCAATTATCTGGCATCTATTGAAGAATGCCGTTATCTATCTTCCAGCGAAGCATTGGATATTCCTTCTACCGCGGAACGAATGAATACATACAAGCGGGAGGCGCTTGCTCTGGGAAAAAAGGCTGCGGGGGAGGCCCTTCAGGAAGCCGGTATTGCGCCGGAGGACATCACGCATCTCATTACCGTCAGCTGTACAGGCCAATATCAGCCCGGTTTGGATGTGATGCTGATCCGCAGTATGGGATTATCTCCACGTGTCAACAGGCTGCCGCTTATTTTCCAGGGATGCGCCGCGGGCTTAAAAGCGATTCAGATGGCACGGGATGTCGTTCAAGGGGCTCCGGAAGCCAAAGTGCTGGTCGTATGTGTGGAGTTATGCACTCTTCATTTACAGCCGGTTAAGGAGCGGGAAGCACTGTTTGCTGCCTCATTTTTCGGGGACGGGGCTTCCTCCTGCGTGATCGGCCATCCGGGTCCACGTCAGAAGCATTATCTCACATTGGGCTCAGGCTATTCCGTGCTGCTCCCGGATTCAACGGAGGAGATGATATGGGAGCTTGGCAATACAGGCTTTGACCTTTACTTGTCGCCCCGTATTCCGAAGCTGCTCGCAGCCCATCTGGGGGAAGAGCTGCAAGTGCTGCTGCAGGGGAACAAGCTTCCCGAGCTGTGGGCCATCCACCCGGGCGGAAGGGGCATTGTAGACGCCGTGCAGGATATCATGAATCTAAGGGAGGAACAGACCCATTACAGCAGGGAGATATTAAGAACGGCCGGCAATCTCTCCTCAGCCACCATTATGTTCGTACTGAACGCAATGTGTACGGATATGAAAGCCCACGGGCGGGAATCCGCTGCGGGAGTGGCCATGGCGTTCGGGCCGGGATTGACAGCCGAGCTTATGCGCTTTACTTATGTGCCGTCGTATTCGCTATCGGCCAAAGAGCGGCATCATGTCCTTCTTTAGATCTTTGTCGGCGAGGGCACGGGAAGATGAGCTGATGGATGACTTCTCCAAGGGAGGAGAAGAGTTGAGCGAAGCTTTGCAGCATCTTAGGCGGCTGAACAAAATATTCGCGGCACCAGGACCAACGCTGGCGGGGGTGGAACGGCTGTGGAAAGCGGCCGGTACTCCCGCTTTCCTGCGCATTCTGGATGCAGGCGCAGGATCGGGCGACGTCAACCGCAAGCTGCTGGAATGGGCCGACCGGAAGGGGATACAACTTGAAATCACGCTTGTCGACATGACCGAGGAAGCGTGCCAGGAGGCAAGGCGTTTATTTCGGAATGAGCCGCGGGTTAGGGTGCAGCGTGCAGATGTCCTGGGGCTGCCGGAGCGCTCGGCGGACATCGTGACAGGCTGCCAGTTCATTCACCATTTTGACGGACAGCAGCTCGTGGATATCGTATCCCGTATGCTGCGTGCGTCCAAATACGGTGTCGTTATAAACGACATTCACCGGCATCCTATAGCCTATACGGCAGTGTGGATGACGACCCGCATCATTTCCCGCAACCGATATATCCGGCATGACGGGCCTTTGTCGGTGGCCAAGGGATTCACGGTCAGGGATTGGGAGGAATTACAGCGGCAGCTGAGCCATGAAACGATGACTTATGAGTGGAAGCCTTTATTCCGCTATTCGGTTGTCATTCCAGCTCAGGTAGAGCAGCCAAGCGCAACGCTGTAAATATAACAGGATTAGGCAGGTGCTTTTACATGAAGAAGCAGGTGGATGCTATTGTCATAGGGGCGGGAATCGCAGGCAGCAGCTGTGCGCTGCTGCTTGCCGGGCAAGGGCATCGGACGCTTCTGCTTGATCGGCAGAACTTCCCGAGGCATAAAACCTGCGGCGAATTTATGTCTCCTGAAACGAGGGAGATGCTGGAATACCTGGGAGTTCAGCTGCTTGAGCAAGAGGTACGCCCCAGCGTTATGGACAAGGCCGTCATCATCATGCCTCACGGCGGTGAGATTGAAGCCCCGCTGCCGGGGCAGGCTTATGGGATCAGCCGCTATAAGCTGGACAGTCTCCTGCATGAGAAAGCATTGACGGCAGGAGCTGAAATTGTCACCAAAGCAACGGTGACCGCCATCCACCCGCAGAACGGTCATGGATATGAAGTTGAAACGAGGCAGGGAAATAAACGGGCAGTTTATCAGGCGAAAGCGGTGATCGGTGCATACGGCACCAAAAAGCTGCGAGGCATGACACCCTCTGACAAACTCCGGGATGGGACCGTATACGTTGGCGTAAAGTCACATTACAACGGGATTCCTCTGTCCACACGGGTTGAGCTTTATTTTTGCGATGGAGGTTATGTCGGAATTTCCCCGGTGGAGAACGGCACTGCCAATGTTGCCGCGCTGCTGGCCCTGGATAGAGTAAAAGGGGGAGGCAGGTCTGTACCGGATATTTTGCAGGCCGCAGCCATGACCAATGCCAAACTGGCCGCAAGGCTTGCGCCAGGAGCTCCCGTTCCGGGAACGCAAGTCTCGATTGCGCCCGTCCGTTTATCGGACGTCCCTGAGCCGTGGTCTCAATTTCCGCATATTGGCGACGCCATGCTCGTGATTCCACCGCTAAGCGGAGACGGAATGTCGATTGCATTAAGGTCTTCATTGCTGTGTTCCTGCTGGACGGATCGATATTTAAAGGGACAAATAAGCTGCAGGGACTGGCAGGATCAGTACACCAATGAAGCCAATCATGAGTTCTCACAGCTGCTCGGAAGAGCGAATACAATTCAGCGTCTAGCCTTTGCCAAAACGAACCGATTCTATCCTGTCCTAACCCGCTTAGTTCCAGGACTATCATCCTATTTGGTGAAAGCAACAAGGTTATCCGAGAAGGGTATGTTGCGTTAATCCCATGTTTGCATGCAAAAAAACCGCGAAGCCGCGGTATTTTACGCATTTTCCAATTGTAAACAAATGTACCATAAGAACCATGCAGAAAAAGCAGAAATATGACGAAATAACATATAAATGGCTTACAAGTTCTGGAATTCCTTTAACGGGAATCCATGCGTCCCGGGATTATCCAAAAACCAGGAGGAAAATCTGACGATGATAGTTAACGATGATGATCACCCGCTGCGGATGAATAAACTCCATTCAGATGTGCTGAAAGATAAATTTTCCCTCAGTACGAGAGTCCTTGCCAGAGATATTGGCTGTCTAATGGAATTATCCGACATGGATATCGGCAATGAAATGATGATCAATCGGTTAATCAGCATTTTGCGCAGGAACGGTTATTATACCGTTGGGGATATAGCAAGTGCAAGCGAGAAAGAAATAAGGCTAATCAAGCACGTTGGAGAGCAATCCCTCACCATGCTTATGGATTTGTTAGGGGCTCTATCAGAATCCGAGGAACTCGTAACCGCCTCCAACAGCAAAAGAAAATAGTACAAAGGCTTGACCGTAAAAGGAAGCTCTCCTTGAAGCGAACAGTTGCAAGTAAATCCTGCTGCCTGAAAGGAGAGCATTATTGTGCTTCAATCCATGGTTACATCTTTATAATCAGACTGGCATCAACATCGCGGATCCCGCAGCGGCCCGAGATTGCAAGCTGGATATCCGTTTCCGCCAGCAGGTTCTCGATTACGGATTTTATGCCTTTATCGCCGGCGACGGCGAGGGCATAGGCGTAAGGCCGGCCCACCAGCACGGCGGATGCACCCAGTGCTATGGCTTTCAGAATATCTGCTCCGCGCCGGATGCCGCTATCCAGCAAAACCGGCACTTGTCCGCGTACGGCCTGCACGACATCCGGCAAAGCCTCAAGCGTACCGATAGCTCCATCCAGCTGACGTCCTCCATGATTCGACACGATGATGCCGTCAGCCCCCAGCTTGATCGCATGCTTGGCATCCTCCGGATGTGTAACCCCTTTTAACAGCAGCTTCAGCTTCGTTCTCTTGCGTACCTCCGAAAACTTGTCCCATGTAAATGCGGTATTGTTGCCTTCCTCAAGTGCTTTATACACGGCAGACTGAAGATCGTCAGCAGGCGGTTTATCCAGCATGTCCAGGAAGACGGGGTCTGTAAAATAATTGCCCATACCATGGCCCTCAAGGAACGGCAAATATGCGTTCCGCAGGTCGTATTCCCGCCAGCCCAGCATCGTGGAATCCACCGTCACGACGATGGCGCTAAAGCCAGCCTTTTCAGCACGATCCAGAAAACTCTCCATAAGCCGCGGCTCCTTGGGCGGGTACAGCTGGAACCAGCGCTCTGCATTTCCCATGACCTCCGCCACCTTTTCCATGGGCTGGCTCGAAACATTGCTGAGAACATAGGGGACCCCCAGCTCCGCACACACCCGTGCCGGAATCAGCTCGCCTTCCTTATGGAGAATCGAATTCACGCCGATGGGGGCAAGCAGGAATGGAACGTCGAATTTTTTGCCAAACAGCTCCACTGTCGTATCGCGTGTGGTAATGTCGGTGCAAATGCGCGGACGAATCCGGTAGGAACGGAATGCTTCATGATTGGCAAGCATGGTATCCCCTGCTCCGGCACCTCCGAATACATAACCGAAGGGTCCGGGGGCAAGCAGCTGACGGGCTCTTTCCTCCCACTCATGAAAGGAAACGGGAAGCTGCATGGATACATCCTCTGTATTTTCATAGAACCGCATTTGAATTTGATCGCTCTTCACGGCTTAACTCCTTTATTTGCAGTGGATATGTATATGATTGATTATCCCGTGATGCCACCCGATTTATTCGCAAGCCGTTCCAATAATAGACGTATGGGCATGATTTGTTAAAAAATTTTCCGTTTTCCGGGTTATTTTAGTGATCAATATAGCTTAGCTCACATAGAATGCCGATAAAGAAAGCGCTTGCAAATAGTGGTGCTTTTCTTATACAAGCAGGCTTGCTTTCAGCAGGAATGGTCACAAATGGAGGGGATCTGATGAAGCGTAAAAAACTGAATTTCAGGCTGATGTTCACAGTGCTGGTGGCTTTAACGGTTGTCATTACAGGCTGTGAGAGCGTACAGCCGCCGGCTGCATCCAATACCGGCAACAAACCGGAAGCCGCACAGCCTGGCAGTGGTGGAGAGGGTTCAAGTGATGTTAAGGAAACTCCGCGCAATGAGACGTTATATGTGAATGGAATCCAGTGGGGCCCGCCCACGAATTTCAATTTGCTTAGCGGAAATCCTGCTTTTCCGGTAAACTACGGCAACTCCAGGGAGCTTATTTACGAAACGCTGTTCATGATCAATCAACTGAACGGGGAACTGGAGCCGCTGCTCGGGACGAAATACGAGTGGAAGGACGACACCACCCTGCGTATCGAGCTGAACAAGGATGCCAAATGGAATGACGGGAAGCCATTCACTTCGGACGATGTCGTGTATACGTACGAGTTGGGCAAGAAATACGACATCAACTGGAGCTCTTTCTGGGCCTATATTGCTTCGGTCACTGCCGATGGTCCGAACGCGGTGGAAATCAAATTAAACCCGGAGAACCCGAACAAGCTCACAGTACTGGACAGTATCGAGCTGATTCCGATGCTGCCGAAGCATATCTGGGAAGAAGTTGAGAAGAAGACGGGCAACAACTTGTCGGCTATACGGCAGGAGGTTAATGCCGATCCGGTTGGCACCGGGCCGTATAAAATGCACTTTTATAATGACCAGAAAATCACAGTTGCCCGCGATGACAACTACTGGGGTAAGTCTTTATTTGGCAAACTGCCGGCTCCGAAATACATTACCCATGTGATCTACAAGGATAATGCGGCTGGCGATCTTGCGTTCAAAAGCGGCCAGGTGGACGTATCCCAGCAGTTTATCCCTCAGGTGCAGAACATGTGGAAGGGCGGAGCCCCGGTCAAGACCTATTTGAAGGACGCGCCGTATTATGTGCCTGGCTCCATGCCGTCGATCTTCTTCAATACGACGAAGAAAGGGCTGGACAATCCGGACGTAAGAAGAGCGATTGCGATGAGCATCGATTATAAGAAGATAGCAGAGCTGGCCATGAGCGGATACTCGGAGCCGATGCAGCCTTCCTTGACGCTGAATACGGAGGCGGAAGCCAAGTATGTGGATCAAGCGGCCATTAAAGCGCTGCAATGGCAGACAGATGTCGCAGGGGCGAACGCGCTGCTGGATCAGATCGGGGCGAAGAAGGGAAATGACGGCATTCGCGTATTGAACGGAACCAGACTTGGGCCATACGAGATTGAGTGCCCTTACGGATGGTCCGACTGGAACGCTGCCCTGGAGATCGTCGCACAGAACGCCAAGGCTGTGGGCATTGAAATCCGTACCAAGTTCCCTGAATCCCCCGTGTGGACGAATGATCTGCAGACAGGCAAATTCGATATTATCATGAACACGCCTGCCGGCAGTGTCAGCCCAAGCCAGCCCTGGAACCGGGCGATGACGATCATGTACTCGAAAGGTGTGGCTCCAATGGGCGAAATGGCGTTCTGGAATTGGGGCAGATACAAAAACGAGCGGGCAGACGAGATTATTGAGAAAATTCCGACCGTTTCGGATGAAGCAGAATTGAAAGCGCTTTACACTGAACTGACAACCATTTGGCTGAAGGATATTCCGTCCATTCCGCTGATGTACCGTCCTTGGGTGTTCCATACAGTCAATGAATCGGTATGGAAAGGGTTCCCGGCGGAAGGGGACGGCAGCAATATTCCGCCACAGATTGCCATGGATGGAGCGGGAGTGCGAGCATTGTACGAAATTCACAATTAACCGGATGAGAGGCCTTTCAGAAGCGGCGAACGGGCAGCCTGTCTGAAAGGCCTCATGGACCGGAACACCGCTAACTGGTCTTATACGTCATCACGGAGGTGAACCGAATGAACGCTTATGGCAAATATATTTTCCGCAAAGCGCTGTGGTATCTGCTGACATTGATCATTGCCGTCAGCCTGAACTTTTTTCTGCCAAGAATGATTGAGGGCAACCCGGTCAGCATGATTGTATCGGAGATGACGCAGGGCATGACCGACAGCGATACGATCAAGCGGGTGTACGAGACGTTTATGGCTGAATTCGGCGTTGATCAGCCTCTCTATATCCAGTTTTTTATCTATATCAAAAATCTGTTTACCGGCAATCTCGGTACGTCATTCGGATTGTATCCGAAGCAGGTAACGGACATTCTTGCTTCAGCCGTACCATGGACTATCGGGCTGCAGCTGCCCGCCATTTTGACCGGCTGGCTGCTGGGCAACATTCTGGGGGCCGTTGCCGCTTACAAGAAGGGCGTTTTTGACAAGGTGATTTTCCCTGTGGCGCTGTTCGTGAACTCCATTCCGTTTTTTACCTTGGCGATCATTATGCTCTACGTGTTCGCGCTTACGCTGGGCTGGTTTCCGCTGCACGGCGGTTATGATTACCAGATGGTGCCACAGCTCAGCCTGGAATTTATCGGCTCAGTGATCCGGCACCACACCCTGCCTTTCCTGTCCATTGTGCTGGTGACGATCGGCGGGCAGGCCATCGGCATGAGAGAGATGTCCATTTACGAGCTGAATTCCGACTATGTCCTGTACAGCAAGCTGCTCGGGATCCGGGATTCCAAAATTGCCAAATACGTATTTCGCAATGCCATGCTGCCGCAGATTACAGGTCTTGCCCTGTCGATCGGAACGATGGTGGGAGGCTCGCTTATTTGTGAAATCGTATTCAGCTATCCGGGTATCGGCACCTGGCTGTTTACGGCCATCCGGCAGCTCGATTATCCGTTGATCTCCGGCTGTACACTGCTGATTGCGCTATCCGTGCTGTTGGCCAATTTCACCATCGACATTATCTATGGCTTCATCGACCCGAGAATCAAGTCTGCGCAGATGGAGGATCACTGACATGAACCAATCCTTTCGCATACTGGTGAAATCGCCGAAGTTCATGCTCGGGGCCATCATGTTCCTGGTGATGATCGGTGTGGTGACCATCTATCCGCTCATCAACCGGAACGATCCGCTGGAGATGATTGCGATGGCCTTTCAGCCGCCGGATTCCGAGCTGCTGCTGGGATCGGACAATTTCGGCAGGGATCTGTTTTTGGAGTTAATCTATGGGATCCGGACATCCATCCAGGTCGGATTGATCGCCGGTGTATTCGCTACGGCCATCGGGCTGGTCATCGGGCTGACTTCCGG
The DNA here is from genome assembly GCF_046098255.1 of Paenibacillus jiangxiensis. Taxonomy (NCBI): domain Bacteria; kingdom Bacillati; phylum Bacillota; class Bacilli; order Caryophanales; family Paenibacillaceae; genus Paenibacillus; species Paenibacillus jiangxiensis. The sequence goes on along the minus strand of NZ_JBJURI010000036.1, from coordinate 6,175 downwards.
GTATATCGGCGGTATGGTCGACAATCTGCTGACCGCATTGACCAACATTTTTATCGTTATTCCTTCGTTCATCATTCTAATTCTGATCTCCGTGAGTATCGATTCACGCAGCTCGCTTGTCACGGCCATAATTATCGGCATCACAAGCTGGCCGTGGACGGCCAGGGCTGTGCGCGCCCAGACGACATCACTGAGGAACCGGGATCACGTCAATATCGCCAAAATATCCGGGCACAGCACACCGCGCATCATTATCTTCGAGATTCTTCCATATATAGCTTCGTATGTGGTCATGGCCTTTGTGCTGCAAACGGCTTCAGGCATCCTTTCGGAGGCATCCATCTCCATGCTGGGACTCGGACCCTATAATACGATTTCGCTCGGCATCATCATGAACTGGGCGCTGGTATTTGAAGCGCCGGTTGCGGGAGCATGGTGGGCATTCATTCCGGCCGCGATCGCAATTGCATTCATTACGTTCTCCCTCTATTTGATGAATACCGGTATGGATGAAATTTTCAACCCGAAAATAAGGAGCTGACCCGCATGACAACGACCATCCTGGAAGTCAAGGACCTAAAAACCTATTACCGGACGCGGCTCAAAGAGCATGTCTACGCGGTGGATGGCGTAAGCTTTACGCTGGAGGCGGGCAAAACGCTCGGCATTGCCGGGGAATCCGGCTGCGGCAAATCGACGCTGGCGTTAAGCCTGATGGGCTTTTACTTTCCGCCCCTGCATTTCGGCGGCGGCTCCATCGTGATCAACGGTACAGACATCATGAAGCTGAACAAGGAGCAGCTGCGCAAGCAGGTGTCCGGCAGAGAAATTGCCTATATTCCGCAGGCGGCAATGAATGCGCTCAATCCGACTTTGCGCATCATCCGCTTCATTGAAGATATCATGAAAGAGCATCGCCCTGAGCTGAGCAAACAGCAGGTATGGGAGCTGGCCGCCGAACGCTTTGAGACACTCAATCTGTCAACGAAGGTGCTGAACTCCTATCCGAATGAACTGTCCGGAGGCATGAAGCAGCGCACGGTGATTGCGATCTCCACCATTTTAAATCCGAAGGTGCTCATAGCGGATGAGCCGACTTCCGCGTTGGATGTGACGAGCCAGAAAGCGGTCATCAAATTAATGAAGGATCTGCTGGAGAAAGGCTTTATTCAATCGCTGGTGTTCATCACCCACGAGCTGCCGCTGCTCTATCATGTGACGGATGACATCATGGTGATGTATGCGGGGGAAATTGTCGAGCGGGGGACGGCTCAGCAAATGATCTTCGATCCGATTCATCCGTACACGAAGAGGCTGATGGGCTCTATCATTGTCCCCGAGGAAGGCATGAAAGAGCATAAGCTGGCAGCAATTCCGGGCACACCGCCCAATTTGAAAAATGTGCCCGCAGGCTGCAGGTTTGCCGAGCGCTGTCCGTATGTACATGATGAATGCAGGCAAGGCAAGGTTGAGAGCAGGCTGGAGGGTGATCGAATCTACCGCTGCATTTTCGAGCCCGGTACGTTAAAGGAGTGGTACGCCAATGAGCCGGAATGACGTATTAATCAGCGGATCGCATATTACGAAGGTCTTTGGATACGGCAAGCAAAAAACAACGGCTGTGGACGAGGTGGATTTTACCTTTCATGAGGGAGAGATCATTTCCATTGTCGGCGAAAGCGGCAGCGGCAAAACGACTCTGGCCAAAATGATTATGGGCCTGCTGAAGGAAACAGGGGGGAGTATCGAATATCGGGGCAAACCGAGACAGCTCACACGGCATGCTGACCGGAAGAGTTATTGGAAGGATATACAGGCGATTTTTCAGGACCCTTTTTCGTCCTTCAACCTGTTCTACAGAGTGGAGAGGCTGCTGCTGGACTGCATCAAACTAAGAGGGCTGAAGCTGTCAAAGGAAGAGCAGTTTCAAAAAATGAAGGAAGCCTGCTCTTTCGTCAATTTGAAGTTCGAGGAGCTGTATAACAAATATCCGTTTGAGCTGTCCGGCGGACAGATGCAGCGCCTGATGATCGCCCGCATTTTCATGCTTCATCCCAAGCTGCTGATCGCGGATGAGCCGACCTCCATGGTGGATGCCTGCTCCAGATCCACCATTTTGGATATGCTGCTCAAGCTGCGAGACGAGAACAATATGACGATTATTTTCATTACCCATGATGTCGGGCTTGCTTATTACGTCAGCGATACGATCTATATTATGGAAAAAGGAAAGATTGTGGAAAGAGGCCATGCGGAGGATATCATTTTAAACCCGCAGCACAAGTATACGCAGCAGCTTATATCCGATGTGCCTAAAATTCATTCAGAGTGGAATTTGAGCTCATAATGGAGTAAAGGGCAATACCATGCAAAAAAGCGGATGCTTGCGTCCGCTTTTTTGTGCTGAAGTTAAGCTAGCTCACCCCATAGTCTCTATGGTGTATAATGATGTCGAGATAGAAGCTGTTTTGGAGCTTTGGAACGCATTCTCCGGCGACGGAGCACAGCTTTGGCATTCATTGCAGCTTCTCCCTCACCCGGAGGTTTGCTGTAGATTTTCCGCTTGTGAAAGGAGATAGAACGGTACTCCCGTGCCAGCTTCAGCATTTCTTCTTCCGTTAAATCAGCGGCGTTCATATTCAGGCTTTTATTCTTGGCGCTCCTGAGCAGCATACTGCCGGAATTCAACGTATACAAATGGTTGGCGTAGGTCTCATATTCCGAAAAGCCGAACTGCTTCTTCTTATCGATGCTGCGGATAATCGCCTTGTACCAAGGAATATGGTGGATCGCCTCGATCTTCTTTTTAAGGGCAGTGAGCTTCGATTTCTCGAACATCATGTAATGGGTGACAAAGGAGCGAGGGCGCGGGGCTTTCATGCCCAGCAGCTTGCGGTATGTGTTGAAATATTCCGGCTGGCTCCAGTCGCGGCAATAAAATACCGTTTTCCCATCTTCAAAAAAAGAATGGGGCTTAATCAGGACCGTGTCCGCATCCAGCACCAAAAAGTGCGATGCTTTAACGTAATGATCCGCGTTCATCTTAAGAAGCTGCTGATACAGCCAGCCTGACCGGTTCCAGCGGGATGACTGGTAGTTTATATCTTTTTTGGTGATCGGAAGCACGGTTGTTTCGTCAATAAAAACACAGTTTTTTCTTGAACAGAGCTGCTTGATTTTGCTGCTGGACGGTGAAACAATATAAATGCGCCCGATCGGATGCTGTACAAAACGGCGAACGTTATCGATAACATAGGGAAGGGTCCCTAAATCTTTTTCGATAGCAGGTATAAGAACATCAATCATGGGCGTGCTTTTTAACCATATTCCGCGTAATGCCGGCATATGCTCAACTCCTTGCACAAAGGATGACATCTTGTTCATGATATGTATACAGGAGAGGTTTGGTCAGGGCTGGTGCAAATATTTCATTTTCCCCTTTAGTAGGGCCATTGCTCAGGTTTAGGATACCGTGAATGCATATGATGCATTGCCTCGATAAAACGGGGTGAACTCTATGCAGACGGGAGAGGTGCACCGTGGGAAAGGATAAGCCTCAGCCATTGCGGAGCAAATGGTTCAAAACAAAGATGCTGCTTGACCACAGTTCTATTAAACCGTTTATTCCGGATACGCAGAAATTTAACAAAGACAATCTGAGGAGCATGATCAGCAGCTACAGGATGGTGTACATTAAACCGGAGCGCGGCACATATGGAATGGGCGTGATCCGGGCAGAGCTGGAGGAGCAGCAGAAGTATGCTTATCAGATGAACGAAAAACGTGTGACATTCAGCAGTTTTGAGGCATTTTATACGGCTCTGGCGCGTCTTGTCGGGAAAAGAAGCTATCTGATTCAGAAAGGCATCCATCTGCTCAAGCATAACAACAGACGCTTTGATATCCGTGTCATGGTGCAGTTAAGTCCGAGCCAAACCTGGGAGGCTACAGGGATTATCGGACGGCTGGGCCATCCCAAAAGGATTGTGACCAATTACCACAATGGCGGCAAACCGATGAATGTGCACACGCTGCTGGAATCCCATGCTTCCGCAAGCCGCAGAGATGAACTGATTCGCGAAATGAATGAGCTTGGTCTACGTATCGCCCGTCACATGAAGCAGAAAACTCCTTATCTGAAGCACATCGGTGTCGATATCGGAGTGGACCGCAGTCTGAAACCGTGGATCATTGAGGTTAATGTCAAGCCGGACCCGTATATTTTCAACCAACTCAAGGATAAGACCATGTACCGCAAGGTCATCCGCTATTACCGTCATGCTGTTGGAAATCCGAAATAACAAGCAGCAACCGCCCCGGATGATCTCCAGGACGGTTGTTCTTGTGAGAATGTTTTTTATTGTAGCTCCAAAGAGCTATTTTGTTGGGAGCCTATTTCATGTAAGGTAATGAAGAAAGCTTCAGAAAATTTGAGTTGGATAGGATGTTGAATAATGACCAAATACATTGCGAAATGGTGGCCGCTTCTGGTTCTTGGACTGGCTGTATTGATCGTTGCAGCAGGCTTGCTTATTTATTTAAACATCAGCAGCATGCCTCCTGCACTGGCCAAGCAGCAGGTTTCACAGCAAGAAGACTTGGCCAATTATGATATTGTGACCGTTAAAGTAGAGAATGACAGCTTCACCCCTGCTCATATTGAAGTAAAACAAGGCGTGCCCACGAAGATCGACTTTAAGAAAATGACAAACTTGACGCACATCAGAAGTATAGTCTCGCAGGACCTGGATATGATCGTTTATTTGGAAAATGACGATAATTATTATACAGTGGATACCAACTTAAAGCCGGGAACCTACAATTTTAACTGCGGTATGTATATGACCTATGGCACGATCACGGTAAAATGACGCCTCTTGTGCTGTTCTGAGACGCTCCAAGAACGAAGCATTCCTACAATCGCTGTTGCCCCCGAATTTCTTAATCGTAGTTTTAAGCGGATGAAATTCGGGGGCAAAGGCGAGCGCTATCGCTTTTCCGGAATTGCTTCGTCCTTTCCGCTGCATTGTGTATATGCCAACATAAACAAAAAAATCGGAAGTCGCCAATTCACTGCGATGACGATTTAAGTAAAAAGACCGAGAACTAGGGTGAAATGCTCTGTTCATCGGTCTTTTGTGCTTCATACCGAGCGAAAATTGACATGGGATTGAAAGAAGAGGTATACTCATAATGAACAGTTGTTCATTAAATATCGGGAGGAATTAGCCATGAGATTGGAAGGCAAAGCAGCGGTGGTTACAGGGGCAGCATCCGGTATGGGTAAAGCGATTGCGGAGTTATTTGCACAAGAAGGAGCAAGTGTCGTCGTTTCAGACCTGAATATCGAAGGCGCGGAAGCCGTTGCAGCAGGAATTAAAGCAAATGGCGGTACGGCTATCGCGGTAAAAACCAATGTTGCCGATTTGAACGATATTCATACCATGATTGATACGGCCGTTCATGAATTCGGTACTCTCGATATTTTGGTTAACAATGCCGGTGTCATGGATAATATGGCACCTGCAGGAGATGTGGATGACGAGAAATGGGATTTTATTTTTGATGTCAATACAAAAGGGGTTATGCGCGCGATTCGCAAAGCGATTCCCATCTTCCTGGAAAAAGGAACAGGTGTTATCGTGAATACGGCATCGACAGGCGGATTCAGCGGTGCGCATGCGGGGGTTGCTTACACCGCTTCCAAGCATGCAGTGGTCGGCATTACGAAAAATACGGCTTTCATGTACGCGCAAAAAGGCATTCGCTGCAATGCCATCGCACCAGGGGCGACGGCTACGAACATTTCTTCAACGATGAGTAACTGGAATGAGTTTGGCGCTTCCCGGACGAAAGTTACCCAAGGTGTTATTCCTCGCATAGGACAAGCGGAGGAAATCGCACAAGTGGCTCTGTTTCTGGCCTCAGACGAATCGAGCTTTGTCAACGGCGCAGTGATCGCCGCTGACGCCGGTTGGACGGCAGGCTTCTAATCTGCTGCTTCGTCGGTTCATATAACCAATAGTGGATTAAAATCCAAAGGCTGTAAGCAGCTCGCTGCTCACAGCCTTTTTTTATGGTTATAGAACTCAACTTTCGGTGCGACCAAGCTTAGGTTGTGAAGTTTAGCAGGTGGAAATCCTGCTTGGAAAGGCTAAAGCCAAGCCACCAATAG
>NZ_JBJURI010000035.1:0-67841 GCF_046098255.1 Paenibacillus jiangxiensis | reverse complement strand
ATTTCAACTTATTCATTTTTCAAAGAGCAAAAGGAAAAGAGCAACCCCAAATCAGGAGATGCTCTTAACATACAAGGGAGGAAGTAATTATGAGTAATACAAAGGCTGCCGGGGCGGATGAAATACGTGCGCGCTCTGGATTGCTCACGCAGCCGAAGGCAGTATGGGCTGTAGCATTTGCTTGTGTAATCTCTTTTATGGGTCTGGGGCTCGTGGATCCGATTTTGCCGGCCATTGCTGAGCAGCTGCATGCCAGCAAAAGCCAGGTTTCGCTGCTGTTCACCAGCTACAATCTGGTGACCGGGGTCGCGATGCTCATTACAGGATTTGTATCAAGCCGGTTAGGCGTGAAATGGACACTGTTGATCGGCATTTTGTTTATTGTTGTCTTTTCCGGACTCGGCGGAACGGCCGATACGGTGAACGGTATAGTGGGCTACCGCGCGGGCTGGGGGCTAGGCAACGCCCTGTTCATCGCCACGGCGCTGTCGGCCATCGTTGGCTTGTCCACCTCGGGGACAGGCAAAGCCATCATTCTCTATGAGGCCGCGCTGGGTCTTGGCATCTCGGTAGGTCCGCTGCTTGGCGGAGTGCTGGGTTCCATTTCATGGCGGGGGCCTTTTTTCGGCGTATCGGCATTGATGGTGATCGCCTTTTTATTTATCATGATTATGCTGCCCAAGATTCCGAAGCCGGCGCAGCGCGGCTCAATCGCTGATCCGTTCAAGGCGCTTTCCTATCCGGCGCTGCTGACGCTGGGCATTGTGGCCTTGCTGTATAACTTCGGATTTTTCACATTGATGGCTTATTCGCCTTATGTTATGGATCTGGATGAACGGGGGCTTGGGTACGTATTTTTTGGCTGGGGGATTATGCTGGCAATTACATCAGTGTTTGTAGCCCCAAGATTGCAGTCCCGTATGAGTACGGTATCCTCGATCAGCATCATGCTGACGCTGTTTGCCCTCGATTTGATCGCAATGGCTGTCGGCACCGTGATGGGTTCGCCTGTTACGGTTATTATCGCGGTGATCATTGCCGGTATTTTCCTCGGCATTAACAATACACTGATTACAACGGCCGTGATGCAGTCTGCACCGGTTGAACGTTCAACGGCTTCGGCTGCTTACAGCTTCCTGCGCTTCATGGGGGGAGCCATTTCGCCATGGCTGGCTACAAAGCTGTCCGAGTGGTACACTGCAGAGGCACCGTTTTATTTCGGAGCTTTAATGGTTCTGATCGGCGTTGCGGTATTGCTGATCCGTCGCCATCATGTCAATCAGATCCGAATGGATTCAAGTCACTGATCCGGACTCCGGACAGGGAGGGGAGAACATTCTATGAAAAGACATTTATATATTAACGGCCGACAAGTAGAGACGAAGGAATACAGGACGCTGCGCTCGCCATATAGCGGCGAGGTCATCGCCGAGGTTGCGGAGGCTGCTGCCGAGGATGTTGATGCGGCTGTTCAGGCAGCGGCAGAAGCGAAATCGGCCATGCGTGCGCTGCCGGCTCACCGCCGTGCCGCCATTCTGGAGAAGCTGGCTGTGCTGCTGGAGGAGCGCAAGGACGAAGCTGCGCGTCTGATTGCGTTGGAAGCGGCCAAGCCAATCAAGACGGCTCTGGCCGAGATTGACCGGACGGTACAAACCTATAAATTCGCAGCTGAAGAAGCGAAACGCATCCATGGCGAGACGGTTCCGATGGATGCCGCCCCTGGAGGGGAAGGTCGCCTTGCTTATACGGTTAAGGAACCCGTTGGTGTGGTGGGAGCCATTACACCGTTTAATTTTCCTATGAACCTGGTTGCCCATAAGGTCGGTCCTGCCATTGCGGCAGGCAATACGATCGTGCTCAAGCCGGCGGAGCAGACGCCATTGTCTGCTTATCTGCTGGCTGAACTGCTGGAGGAAGCCGGGCTGCCCGCCGGGGCGCTGAACGTGGTGAGCGGAGACGGGAAAGTTGCCGGAGACCGGCTGGTTACGGACCCGCACGTTAACTTTATCACCTTTACAGGCAGTCCTGCCGTAGGTACGGAAATCCGTGCCAAAGCGGGGTTAAAGCGTGTAACGCTTGAGCTTGGCTCTAATTCGGCTGTCATTATCGACAGCGGCACAGACATCGATGCCATTGTGCCCCGCTGTGTGAGCGGAGCATTCACCAATCAGGGGCAGGTATGCATTTCTCTGCAGCGCATTTACGTGCTGGAAGACTGCTATGATGAATTCACAGATAAATTCATTAAGGCTTCACAGAAGCTGCGCATTGGCGACCCGCTCGATCCGGATACCGATGTATCCGCCCTGATTTCCGCCAGGGATGTACAGCGTGTTCAGGAGTGGATCGGTGAGGCTGTCAGCATGGGGGCCGCAGTGGCTCTAGGCGGTGAAACCGATGGCACTGTATTGAAGCCAACGGTACTGCTGCAGGTGGACCCGCAGGCCAGCGTCTCCAGCCGCGAGGTATTCGCGCCGCTTGTCATCATTGAGCGCGTCGCTTCCGTAGACGAAGCTGTGGGCAAAGTCAATGCATCCATTTACGGGCTGCAGGCTGGAATTTATACGAAGGACATTGCTACTGCTCTTGACGCGGCAGACAAATTGTATGTTGGCGGAGTGATGATCAATGACATTCCAACTTTCCGCGTCGATCATATGCCATACGGCGGCGTCAAGCAAAGCGGCATCGGGCGCGAAGGCGTGAAGTATGCGGTTGAAGAAATGCTGGAAGTGAAGCTGATCGTGATCAACCGGAATTAAAATTACGGAACTATCGCCAGCGAGATTATGCCAGCACTATCGTGAGATTGCCGCAGGCACATTTATAGTGCAACCCAGTCCGCAAGGAAGCCGAATTAGCGTGATTTTGCAGCAATAGGAGCTGCTCAGTCCGTATCATAGAAAAGTGGCTGCCCATAAGCATCACGGTGCTTTTGGGCAGCCACTTTGTTTTATTCCGCAATCTCAGATTACTGATTGACAGGTTCCTTATTTCACTGGACTTGCAGCTGAGCTGTCAGGATCTCCGCAAACTGCTCCAGAAACGACTGGTCTTCGCTGTCGAATCTGCCTTTGAGCGGGCTGTCGATATCCATTACGCCAATCAGCTCTCCGTCCTTGACGAGAGGAACGACGATTTCGCTGTTGGAGGCTGCGTCACAGGCGATATGGCCTGGAAACTTGTGAACGTCTTCCACAACGATGGTCCGGCGCTCCGCTGCCGCTGTACCGCATACACCCCGACCCAGTGGAATCCGGATACAAGCCGGAAGACCCTGAAACGGCCCGAGCACCAGCTCCTTCCCATCAAACAGATAAAAGCCTGTCCAGTTGACATCCTGCAGAAAGTGCGAAAGCAGCGATGCTGCATTAGCCAGGTTGGCTATATTGTTGGGTTCGTCATGGATCAGTCCTTTGAGCTGAGTCAATACCGAGGCGTACTGTTCAGCGCGTGTCCCTTCATAGGGCATTGCTTGAAACATGATTTTCTCACTCCTGTCTTCCCATGGCTGGACATTCATATTTGCTGGCGGCCTCTTGTTCAATTCCTAGGAGGCTGTGAATTACCGGGGAAATGCATGAACTGTCTACCAGCGGTTAATTAATTTAAGATATAATGCTTTGCCCTCTGGCGTCAAGAGAACAGAAACTGAAAATTCCCGGAAAAACAGGATTTGTTTCTGCCACCCGCCAGAAGGGTAAGTAACTGTAATAACGGGCCTGAAGCCGGAGAGGAGATACAACCATGCATGCAGAAGTTCAAAATCTCTTTATACGCATCCATATGTTATATTTCGCACAGCAGCAGGATTTGACCGTCAGGGACATCCAGCCTGTTCTGGAGGAACGGGGATATCGTGTGGGTGAGCGTGAAGTCAAGCAGGAGCTTGAACATTTGACCCAGGAAAATTTCCTGACCGCCCATGACGACCAATTCAGTATCACCGGCACGGGAATCGAAGAGCTAAAAGAAATTCAGCACGTACTGGGCATAATGTGCAGCGAAGTTGTAGAAGATGCACGAAAACAGATGTCAGGGGCATCTTCGTGAGAAAAACGTCTATCGATGTATACGCAAAGAAGCCAAGCCGCATTTAGACTCGCTACCCGACAGATTCAATTTTTAATGTTTGACACAGGAATTATAGCACGTATGTTCGCTTATTTGGAAGAGAAAAATGTGATCTTTTTTCCACTTAGAATAAAAGCACATCCTTACAAATGCGGGACTAGCATGAAACACTCCGCACCAAGGGTGTGCTTTTGCATTTTCCAGAGGGCGGTTGTATTTGCAAACATCCTGTGCTTCAATGTTAGAAAGCAGGCAGGGGTGCACCGGAAGTGGGGGAAGAAAGAACATGTATGAGTGCAAGGGGAATATTCCCGTGTTGGAAGGCAGCCGCATCAGGCTGCGCAAAATGGAGGCACGGGACGCGCGCCGGGTTTTCACGTTCTGGTCGGACAGTGAGGTAACACGTTATATGAACATAGAGTCCATGTCCTCGCCGGAGGATGCGGAGGATATGATTGAACTGCTCAACCGGTTGTCCTTTTCGGAGGATGCAGTACGCTGGGGCATTGAGCTGAAGGAGAACCGTGAACTGATCGGAAGCTGCGGCTTTAATCACTGGCAGCTGCAAGGGGCCTTCAAGGGTGAAATCGGCTACGAGCTGTCCAGTTTGCACTGGAGAAAGGGCTATATGTCCGAAGCGCTGGATCTGCTGCATGCCTTCGGGTTTGAGACGATGAGGCTGAACCGGCTGGAGGCCATGATTGATCCGCGCAACGAGCCTTCACAGCGCTTGCTGGAATCCTTCGGCTGGAGCAGGGAGGGGCTGCTCCGTCAGGTTCAGTACACAGCGACTGGCTACAAGGACATGCTCATATATTCATTGTTATATGAGGAGTGGAAAAGGAAGGAGCATGGAACCTATGCAAATTCACAGTAAAGCAAACGGCACCTTCCCACTGCACGCAGCCGGTCCGCTCAGCAAGCTCATCATGCTGTTCTGCGTCAGCCTGCTCGGCATGATCTGGAATACGGCGCTGCTGCAGGCTGCGCTGCTCGCGGCGCTGATTCTGGCGGCCAGACTGCTGGCGGGCATTGCCTTCTCAAGGCAGCTCAAGGTGATGTCCTTTCTCGTATGGATGGGCATTCCCTATTTCATACTTACCCTGCTGGCTGCCCGCAGCGGCAGCGTGTGGCGGGAATGGGGGCCGCTGGTCATCACGAATGAAGGCTGGAATACGGCGGGAGCGTTGACTCTGCGCATGTTCGTGCTGTTTCTGGCCTCATTCATTTATATCGCTACCACGGCTCCGCGTGATTTCGTGCAGGCCGTTCATCAGAAGCTGAAGATTCCGTACAGATTCGCTTTCGGCTTGTCCATCGCATTGACTTTCCTGCCCCTGTTGGAGGAGGAAGGCAAGGTGATCGCAGCGGCGCGGCGCGTGCGCGGAAGCAGGCCGCCCCGCGGCTTGGCAGGCAAGGCCCGCTGGTGGGGGGGTTACGCTCTGGCCGTCCTGGTTAACGCGATCCGCCGTGTGCAGCAGACGGCATCGGCTATGGAAGGACGGGGGTTCGGCGCTTATCCCGACAGGGCTTATTTACGCCCGGTCGAGGCTTCTCCTGCCGGGCCATGGTGGGCTTCTCTACTAGCGGTCGCGGTGCTGCTGCTGATATGGACAGTTTGACCTAGCCCCGGTCAGTCCCGTCCTCAAGCCGAGGAGAAAGAGGGGTTACTGCGCCCTTATTGTCAACCTAACCATAATAAAATTGGTTGACAATAGAATGTGCCTATCATAATATGTGAAAGAGAGTGATTCAGAAATGGGAGAATAAGGAGTGCCGATTGTGAAAAAATTTCGTTTTTCTGCATTTACCACCTTTGACATTGTCCTGATGGCCATGCTCGCCACCGCGAACGGAGCGATGACCTTTTATCTGTCCGTTGTTAACAAGACCCTGAACAGCCTTGGCGGGCCGATAGCCACTTCGACCATTGTCGGTCTGTACATGGTCTATGGCCTGCTGGCCTACTATATTATCCGCAAGCCCGGCACGGCCGTGATCACGTATGCGTTCGGAGCGCTTGTACAGTCGTTCATGGGCACGGCTTACGGCTTTATGTCGGCGATTGCGGCTGCGCTCTGCTATATGATTGCAGCCGAACTGGTCTTTGCCCTGCTGCGCCACAAAGCATGGAATATGGGGGCGCTTATGCTCGCCGGCGGGGCGATGGTTCCGCTGTGGTTTATCGTAGCGGCCTATATGTTCGGTTATACGAGCTGGGGCTGGCAGGTGCTTATCATTGCGCTTGTCGTTCGCGTGGTCAGTGGAGTGCTGCTGTGCGGCATGCTGACCAAGTGGCTTGGAGATGCCCTCGGCCGTACAGGACTCCTGCGCCGTTATGCCTGGAACCGTGACGAGCGTGCTTGAGGCGAGACAGATAGATAGGAACGGGGAGCCTGCCGGCGGTGAAGGCAGGCTCCCCGTCATCGTCATGGATCAGCTGGGTTACTGTTACAATGGGGAGAAGGTGCCTGCCCTGAGCGAAGTGACGCTGTCGATTACTGGCGGTGAGCATACCGCTATCGTCGGGGCCAGCGGCAGCGGGAAGTCGACCCTCTGCCAGCTTTTTAACGGCACACTGTCCCGGGCCGACCTGGGGGAACGGACAGGAAGTCTGACCGTGTTCGGGCAGGACCCGGCGGAGGCGGATATCGCCGCCATTGCCTCCAATACAGGGGTCGTGCTGCAGGACCCTGATGCGCAGCTCATCCGCGAGACGGTGGAGGATGAGGTGGCCTTCGGTCCGGAGAATCTGTGCGTGTCTCCGGACGAGATCGGGCGCCGCCTAGAGGATGCGCTGGAGACGGTCGGCCTCGCTGCCGAGCGCCATTCCCCTGTGCGCCGCCTCTCAGGCGGGCAGCGCCAGCGCACCGGCATCGCGGCGGTGCTCGCGCTGCAGCCGCAGCTTGTCGTCTTCGACGACGCTGCGGCGAACCTGGACCCGCCGGCCAGGCACGATTTCGTGCGCCTCTGCCGGCGGCTCCAGGCCGCGGGCCGGACGGTCGTCACCGCGTCCGGCCGCATGGACGAGACGGCGCTGGCTGCCCGGCGTGTCATCGTCCTCGCGGGCGGGGCCGTGCTGCTTGACGGCCCGCCTGAGGCGCTGCTGCGCTCCCATGGGGCGCAGCTGGCCGCCCTTGGGCTGCTGCCCTCCGCGCAGGGGGGCATCGCCAGCGCACCGGCATCGCGGCGGGCCCCGCAGGCTCCCCTGCTGGAGGTGAAGGAGCTGTCCTTCACCTATCCGGGGAGCAGCCGGCCGGCGCTGGCCGGCACAAGCCTTGCGCTTGCCGCGGGTGAGCGCGTCGTTCTGCTGGGCGAGAACGGGGCGGGCAAAACGACGCTTGGCAAGCTGCTGATGGGCCTGCTGCCCGTGCCGCGCAGGCGCATGTTCTGGCAGGGAGCCGACATGGCGAAGCTCCCTGCCTGGAAACTGGCCGCGGAGATCGGTTATGTGTTCCAGCAGCCTGAACACCAGTTCGCCGCCGCGACCGTATGGGAGGAATGCCTGTACAGTGTCCGGGCATTCCTGGGCCTGCGCAGCCATGAGAAGGTGCCTGCCGAATATGAACGGCGGGCACATGAGCTGCTGCACCGGATCGGCCTGCAGGACAAGTTGCAGGCCTCGCCTTATCTGCTGAGCGGCGGCGAGAAAAGGCTGCTCAGCACGGCAGCCCAATTTGTGCTCCCGCGCAAGCTGTACATTCTGGACGAACCGACGGCCGGAACGGATTATAAAGGGACGGCGGCTTTCCTGGAGCTGTGCCGGGAACAGGCGGAGACTGGCGCTGCCCTGCTCGTGATTACGCATGATTCCGAGCTGGCCGGTACGCTTCCCGACCGTACGCTGCGATTGACAAAGCCGCGCTGAACCTCCAAAATATAACATGATTAATGCAGGCGGGCCTTCAGGTCCGCCTGTTCTTTGCCTGCCGGGTAAGAAAGCCCTGGTTTCCGGAATATAAAATATAGAGAGGATTTGAAGCATATCGTGGATACACAGCAACCAATGAAACGCGGCCTGGTTCTGGTCGGGGTGCTGCTCGCCACCTTCCTGGCAGCCATCGAAGGCACGGTCATCGGCCCTGCCGGGCCGACGATTGTCAGTGAACTGGGCAGCGTATCTCTGCTGAGCTGGATCTTTACTTCGTATTTGCTGACGATGGCGGTTACAACGCCGATCTTTGGCAAGCTCACCGACCTGTATGGCCGCAAGCCTGTTTTCCTGATCGGCTGCTCCCTGTTCGTCATCGGCTCGCTGCTGTGCGGATTAGCCGGGAGTATGAATCAATTGATCGTATACAGGGCCATACAGGGAATCGGTGCGGGAGCGGTCATTCCGGTAACCTTTACGATTATCGGAGACATTTATACCATTGAAGAACGCGGCAGGGTGCAGGGCATGATCAGCTCCGTATGGGGGATTTCCTCCCTGCTGGGGCCTCTGCTGGGTGGATACGTTTCCTCCTACTTCGGCTGGGAATGGATTTTTGTCTTCAATGTGCCGTTTGGTATATTGTCCATGTTCTTTATCGCTCGTTTCCTGCGTGAACAGGTTGCCAAACGGACGGCCAGGATTGACATTGCGGGGGCCGTTACCTTCACCATCGGCATGGCCGCCCTTTTGCTCGTCCTTACGCTGGGCGGACAATACATGAGCTGGTCCTCGGGAGGGCTTCTCGGTCTTGCTGCCGGTGCAGTCATATTTCTGGTGCTGTTTCTGGTCATTGAACAGCGGGTGCAGGAGCCGATGGTCCCGCTCAAGCTGTTCGGCATCCGCGATATTGCGGTATCATGCGCTGCCTCCCTGCTGGTCAGCTCGCTGCTGATCGGCCTGACAAGCTATCTGCCGCTCTGGGTTCAGGGAGTCCTCGGTGGGGATGCGGCTTCATCAGGGCTTGCGCTCTCTCCCATGGCGGTAGGCTGGCTGCTTGGTTCGGTGTGGGGAGGGCGAATGATTGTGCGGCTTGGCTCGCGCTTTACCTCTGTCCTCGGTCTAAGCTTTATTACGGTGGCTGCGGTGGTGATGCTGCTGATCAGCGAGTTCTCGCCTCTATGGCTGATGCTCGCCGGAACCTTTATGTACGGACTGGGCTTCGGCTTTTCCATGACCTCGTTTACGATTATTGCACAATCTTCAGTCGGCTTCAGGCAGCGCGGAGCTTCCACTGCGCTCAATACATTTTTGCGTACACTGGGTCAGACTATCGGCGTGGCGGCCTTCGGGTCCTGGTTGAATTACCGGATAACAGAGCAGTCGGCCGCTAATCATCTGCTGGAACAGGGAGTGACACAAGAGGAGATCAACGGCCTGTTAGCTGCACATTCCGGGCAACAGATAAGCGTGGATACAGCGCAGCTGCTCAGACAGGTGCTGGAAGGCGGTTTGCATTCCTTGTTCGTGATTATGACAGTGATTGCGGTGATCAGCTGGATCGTGGTGTGGGGGCTGCGCAATCAGCCGCCTGCGCCTGAAGGAGAGAGTGCCGCTTCGGCCGGACAGGGTGGACAGGCAAGAGCATAACTCAGTAAAAGCTATGAAATAATTGCAAATCAAATTTAGTTAAAGAGGCCATTTACGGGATTATCGCCGGAAATGGTCTCTTCGGCGTGCATCTGAAATCTGGAGTTGGCGTACAAATTTCGTTTCCTCCGTTTCATAGGGAGCAAAAATACGTTATTTATGTGTAGAGGACGATAAGCCTTCCGCGCTTCGGCCCAGCTTTTTCAGCAGCGTGATCAACTGATCCATTTCTTCGCTGCTGATTCCGCTGTAGGCTCTGTCAATCTGCTGCGCATAGGAAGGATAGATGGAATCCATGACTTTATGTCCCTCCGTTGTCAGCTCCGCATGGATGATGCGTCGGTCCTGCGGGCAGGGATGACGAAACAAATAGCCCTTGCTTTCCAGCTTGTCGATGACATAGGTAACATTTCCGCTCTGCAGCAGCAGTTTGGCTCCGATCTGCTGAATCGGCTGCGGCCCTCTGTGATACAGCACCTCCATGACAGCGAAGGCTGTAGGATTGAAGCCGGCAGCTTTGATGCCTGCGACAGAATGATCGCTTATACTTTTGAATGCTTTGGAGAGAACGCTGTGAAGATGCATAGATTTTTGGGTAAGAAGCGAGGTTGAATCCAGCATATTCATACCGCCTTTATGTTATGGATTTGGGGTTGAACGCCCATTTGCTTCGAACGGGCGGCTATTCCCATGGGAACAGTTTACAGTACATGGGTCTTGTGTTATATGACGTTTGTCACAGTAATTGCATTTTTAATTACTTAATTTTTATAAAAATGCTTGGGTGGATTCATGTATGCGCACAAGGCTGGGGCCAATCAGGTCTTAAGTTCTGTTCTTAAAACCGGAAGGAATTGGGCATATTAACTATTAAGCAGCTCAAAATGAGCCAGTAGATAAGGAGGTACATAGATGATGAATATGGAAAATGCTCCACTAAAGTTTGAATTCAGCGAATCCTTTGCAGCCGATTCGGCCTGCAGCACACTGCAGGAAATCGGTTATGATGCGGTGCGTTCCGGAGACGGGGACCTGTATGTCCGGATTGAGAACCAGGATGTGGAGTCAGCGCTGGAAATTTGCCAGGTGCATGGGGGCCGCCTGAATATGAGCGGCGACAGATATCATCAGGGAAGCGGGCTGAGCGCCTACGGATTGGACGAGGTAGTCATACCGGCCCATATTATAAATGAGGATTGGAATGAGAGCTATCTGACCGGGGCAAGCAATGATTTTAACGCCGGGGATTCCCTGCGCAATGTGACGGAAGACGCCCCGGCTGCGGAGGATATGGACGGGTTTCCGGGCAGTGTCAAGGCATAGGGTAATGAAATTTCAACATGCTGACTAACCCGGCTCTGCGGGTGCAGGAAGGTAAGGAAGGTGCTTTCCCGGGAAAGCACCTTCCTTACCTTGGGGGAACTACAGCACAGCGCTTCGACCGGCGTTATAGCCGGTGGTGAAGGCGGCGGTGATGTTGTATCCCCCGGTATAGCCATGAATATCCATAATTTCGCCACAGAAGTACAGTCCGGGCATCAGCTTGGATTCCATCGTTCTGGGGTCGATTTCCTTCAGGTTAACCCCGCCCCCCGTAACAAAGGCTTCCTTAATGGAGAGGGTGCCGCTGATGAAGACCGGGAACGCCTTGATCAGCCTGGTCAGCTCTTTCCATTGCTGCTTCGGAATATGATCGAAGGTCAAATCCTCCCGCAGCCCTGCCTTATCAAGCAGAAGCGGAATCAGCCTTTCCGGCAGATAACCCTTAAGCGTATTTTTGACCGCCTTTCTGGGATCTTCCTCTGCCAGCTTCCACGTCTCAGTGTATATTTCATCCTCATGCTTGTGGGGAATCAGGTCCAGTGTAAGAGGAACCTTTCCTGTTCCGTGCTTCTTCAGCTCTTTTACGACAAATTGGCTGCAGCGCAGGGCGGTAGGGCCAGAAATTCCGAAATGGGTAAAGATCATGTCCCCCTCGTGGGTTATGACTTTCTTGTGCTTCGGATTCCAGACGGTAAGACCGACGCCGCGGAGAGAGAGGCCCTGCAGGCTTTTATCCTGTATAAAAGGTTCGTTGGATACCAGAGGAACCTCGGTAGGGTAGAGTTCTGTGATCGTATGCCCGGCTTTTTCCGCCCATGCGTAGCCGTCTCCTTCGGAGCCGGTATGAGGGACCGATTTGCCGCCCACGGCAATAATCACCTTGCGGCTGCGGATGATGCTTCCGGAACGGAGTCTGACTCCGCATGCATGTTCTTCATCATACAGCACCTCTGCAACCGGAGAGTTCAGACGGATCTCCACACCTTCGGAGCGGACTTTTTTTACAAGTGCGTCCACAACGGTTTTTGCCTTGTCCGTAACGGGAAACATGCGTCCGTTATCCTCCTCCTTCAACCGGATGCCGAGGTTTTCGAAATAGGCCGCGATGTCCTTGTTGCTGAAGGTGGTCAAGGCGCTGTACAGAAATCGTCCGTTGCCTGGAATATGCCTGATTAGCTCGTCCAGCTCCTTGGCGTTGGTAACGTTGCAGCGCCCGCCGCCGGAAATACCAAGCTTTCGTCCGAGCTTGGCTCCTTTTTCAACCAAAAGCACCTTTGCGCCCGCTTCACCGGCAGCTGCTGCCGCCATCAGTCCTGCGGAACCGCCTCCAATCACGATAATGTCATATTTCATTTATTTATCTTCCTTTATTTATAGTTTCATGTTCCCGGTAATCGTCCTCGACAACTTTTGGCGTAAGGGGGTCATATTCCGGGAACTAACACATATATTGTAATATATTGTTGCCTATGTTTTAATCGAACTATCAGGCGACAGATGAGAAAAGGGGGAGAGCCATTTTGACCGAGATTAGGGAACAAGTGCTGCAGCTGCTTTTGGCCGGAATGATGGCGGGCCTCTTTTCACTGCTCGCGGACAGGGTTGACGACTTGACCAAAGGGTTGCTTGCTTCTAAAGAACGGAGACATGAGTGGATTTTGATAGGCTCCTGCATTCCTGTTATACTCCTTTGTCTGCTGTTCCAATCAGCCCGGGCTCCGCTGATTCCGCATTCAGGCTTCATACCACTGACGGCAGCCTTATTGTATGCCAATGTTTCCACCGCTTTTATACTTACTTTGCTTACTGCAATCGGGAGTATCCTGTTTACGCCCGATTCGGATTGGATGGCGCTGCTGATTGATTCGGGCATATTGCTTGCTCCGGCTGCTGTGGTGCTTTCTTCACGTTATAAACGCGGGAAGCCGCCCTTCAAGCTTACAGTCATTTCGGCTTTGGTCCTGGCCCAATTTGCGCTTCATTACATAACTGTGCTGGTGGCGGGAGGTACGCCCGACGGCTTCATTTTATCGGAAGTGCCGTTATATCTGTGCTTGGCCTTGCTCTCCGTGCTGACTGCATGCATGATCTCACTTATGATCGAAAGGGCCTTGAACAACAGGATAATGCGTTCCGACCTGAAGCAGGCCACTGCCCGCCTGCAGCTGGAATCCGGCAAACTCAGGGCTTATCTGGAATATATGCCGCTGGCGGCAGAAATTCTGGACAGGCAGGGCAACATTATACATATTAACACAACCATGCTGGAATATTATAGGCTTAGGATTCCCGATCTTTACAAAGAAAATGTCGTGGGCATGCATTTTTCAATGTTTGCCGAGTCTGACCGCTTTCAGGAGATGGCCTCAAGCTTTGATAAAGCCTTGCAAGGCGAGCGGGATACAAGACTTTTTAAATCAGGACCTTATGTCTATATGTCCAGTATTTCACCTATTTATGAGCCTAATGGCGAGGTTTCGGAGGCTCTGTACGTAGTGCAGGATATGACGGAGCTGGAAATGCTGCGGAGCGAGATGGGCAATGTGGAGCGCTTGAGCCTTGTTGGACAAATGGCAGCGGGAATTACGCATGAAATACGTAATCCGATGGCGGTTGTCCGCGGTTTTCTTCAGCTGATGCGGGAAAAATCCCCGGTATCTCTTGATCACTATTACCGGATTGTTATGGAAGAGCTGGACCGGGCCAACGGCATCATTAACGACTTCCTCTCTCTCGCCCAGAACCGGATTGTCGAGAAGGAAGAGAGTCATTTGCACAGCCTTGTAGAGGAGCTTGAGCCTCTGCTGTGGGCCGACGCCAATTTGCGCGGGCAAAGCATCGAGCTCAAACTGGATGACTGCGTGCCCAATCTGTATCTGAATCCGAAAGAGATCAAGCAGCTGATCCTGAACCTGGCCCGCAACGGAATGGAGGCAATGGGCGAGAAAGGTGTACTGACCATTCTTACCCGGACGGATGGAGAGTATGTCGAGGTGGAGGTGAGAGATACGGGGCAGGGCATTCCAGCGGAGCGAATCGGGAAGCTGTTTGAGCCGTTCTTCACCACCAAGGCGAAGGGCACGGGACTTGGGCTTTCACTGTGCAAGAGAATCGTTGAGCGTCATCATGGCACGATCTCAGTCCATTCGATTGAAGGTGAGGGTACCTCCTTTATCATAAAGCTGAGCAGGCTTGCGGACTTTCCGGCAGCCGTGCCTGATATGAAGAGCTCAAAAGAGGCGTAGCCTCTCTGTATCCTGTATTCAGGATAAGATGATAGCTTTGCTTTCACGCTTGATGAATGTATAATATTAGGTATCGTTCTTCAGCATAAGGTAATATTGCAGGCTGAATTCTTTTACAAGTTAGGAATTATCCATAAAGGAGTGAATAGGTAATGTCTATGTCTTTTGACCAATATATGAGGGATATGGTTCAACCGATGAGAGACGAACTTACATCCATCGGTATCCGGGAGCTTCGGACTTCTGAGGAGGTTGAAGCCAATTTGCCGGGGGCCAAGGGAACAGCGCTTGTGGTTATCAATTCCGTATGTGGCTGTGCGGCAGGTCAAGCCCGCCCAGGTGTTGCTAAATCGCTGCAGCATGATATAACACCTGACCATTTGTTTACCGTTTTTGCCGGACAGGACAAGGAAGCCACTGCCAAGGCGCGTGAATACTTTGCCCCATATCCGCCGTCTTCCCCTTCCATCGCTTTGCTGAAGGATGGAGAACTGGTTCATTTTATTGAACGTCATCAGGTGGAGAACCGTTCCGCCGAGGAGATTGCGGAGGATTTGACCAGCGCATTTGACCGCTTCTGCCGTTAATACAGGATAGCGCCCCGCATCTTTCGGTTTCCGCGAAGTGCCGGGGCGTTTCGTTTGTCCTCATTTTTTGCGGCCCGGAATGTTCTAACAGGGATATATGGTTTAAAAAGTATTTGTCACAAACTCCAGTAGAAGAGGTGTATATCTGATGACATTGCAGGAGCAGATCATTGCCGAATTGAATGTCAAGCCCGCTATTGATGCAGAGGCTGAGGTCCGCAAGCGTGTGGATTTTCTGAAGGAATATGTGGAAAAAGCCAAGGCGAAAGGGCTGCTGATCGCCATCAGCGGCGGAATTGACAGCGCGGTGACCGCAGGGCTCTGCAAACGCGCGACGGACGAGCTTACGCAGGAGCGTGGGGAGGAGTACATGACCCTAGGGGTGTTC
This sequence comes from Paenibacillus jiangxiensis, assembly GCF_046098255.1. NCBI lineage: Bacteria > Bacillati > Bacillota > Bacilli > Caryophanales > Paenibacillaceae > Paenibacillus > Paenibacillus jiangxiensis. Next base: position 52,703 of record NZ_JBJURI010000035.1, on the reverse strand, counting down.
CAGCCTTATGGAACCCAGTCGGATATTGAGCACAGCTATGCGGTGGGCAAGGCTTTTGAGTTAAAGTACACGGCGGAGACCAACATTCAAACTCCGGTTGACGACATTGCAGCCGAGGTGGACAAGAGCTTCGCGGCCATGAATATTTCCCGCACGATGACGCCGCAGGGCAAGGGCAATGTAAAGGCGAGAACCCGTATGGTAGTCCAGTACGCAATGGCCAATGAGCTGAATCTGCTGGTGGTCGGAACCGACCATGCTTCGGAGGCGATTACGGGCTTTTACACCAAGTGGGGTGACGGAGCGGTGGACATTACGCCGCTGTCCAGTCTCAATAAGCGCCAGGTACGCCAGCTTGCAAGTTATCTCGGGGTGCCGCAGGAGATCTTGGATAAAGCTCCAACCGCGGGATTATGGGAAGGACAGACAGATGAGAAGGAGCTGGGAATTTCCTATGAGGACAACAGCGACTATCTCGAAGGTAAGGAAATCGATCCTGCTGTCCGCGAGCGGCTGGAAAGCTTCTACAAAAAGACTGCCCACAAACGGAATGCGATTCCGGGCATCTGATATATGGTCATAAATGAGCAGCGGCGAAGGCCGCTGCTTTTTTTGCTATCAGCTTTCTTTCCACTCTCGCAATGGCCCAGGCCACCTGTTACAATAGGTTTTATGCCGGAGCGTGAAAGCTTGGTTTAAGATTTCAGAAAGTATAAACTTCTTGGTATAAGATTCCTGAAATCGCAAGAAAAACCACTGCTAAACGCGGTCTGGCTTCTTTGAATGTACGTCGATAGACGTTTTTCTTATGGCGGTCAGAAGTCGCTGCGTGAGGAAGGTGAAGTGCTGTGATCTATGGAATCGGACATGATGTGGTGGAAATTAAAAGGATTAACCGGATTATGGAGGGAAGCCATCGGGAGGCGTTTTTGCAGCGCATCCTCACTTCGGACGAGCTGGCCTTTGCGCAAGAGCGTGCAGGCAGGCTGAGCGAATTTGCCGCCGGACGGTTTGCCGCGAAGGAAGCCGTGTCGAAGGCCTTCGGCTGCGGCATAGGAAAGCTGATTGGCTTTCAGGACATGACCATTCTGCCTCTGCCGGGCGGACGCCCTGCCGTACAGCTTACGGAGGCGGCCTGGGAAAGGCTCGCACTGCCGGACAACGGGGTTTATAACATTCATTTAAGCATTACTCATCAGACAGAGCTTGCATCCGCCTTTGCTGTGGTGGAACTCATGTCGAAGTAAATAGCTGTACAGGAGAATTCAACGCAATGAATAATTTGGAGCAAAGACGCTTTTTCAGCAAGGAACTGCTGGCATGGTATATGCAGAACCGGCGCGATCTGCCATGGCGCAGACACAGGGACCCCTATTTTATCTGGGTGTCAGAGATTATGCTGCAGCAGACAAGAGTGGATACGGTCATTCCATATTTCAACCGTTTTATAGAACGTTTTCCCACATTGCAGGCTTTGGCGGAAGCCCCCGAGGAGGATGTGCTGAAGCATTGGGAAGGCCTGGGCTATTATTCAAGGGCGCGAAACTTGCAGCAGGCGGCCAGACAGGTAGTGGAATTGCATGGTGGCCGTATTCCGGATGACCGCGGCGCGGTCGCGGCCTTGAAGGGAGTCGGACCCTACACAACCGGAGCGATTATGAGCATCGCATTTAACCGCCCGGAGCCAGCTGTGGACGGCAATGTGATGCGGGTGCTCTCCAGATATTTTCTGATCGAAGAGGACATTATGAAGGGGAGCACGCGTGCCGGCATGGAGGAATTGGTGCGTGATTTGATTCCTGAGGGCAGAGCCTCGGACTTCAATCAGGCGCTGATGGAGCTTGGCGCGCTCGTATGTACTCCGAAGTCACCACACTGCCTGACCTGTCCGGTCATGGAGCATTGTGCGGGCAGGCTGGCCGGCAGGGAAGAGACGCTGCCGGTCAAAACCAAGGCCAAGAAGCCGCGTCTGGAGCAGCGTTCCGTTGCTCTGATTGAAGGGCAGGGCGTCCATGCGGGACGGGTACTGGTCCGCCAGCGTCCGGCCACGGGGTTGCTTGCGCGGATGTGGGAGCTGCCGCACGTAACATCGTCCCCATCCGGAATGGAAGGCCCTGTGCCCGATGGGCCCGCTATGGACCGGCTGGCCGGGGCGCTGATGGATGAGGGCATACCGGTCTCACCGGTCGGCTTCCTGCGCGAAGCGGAGCATACGTTCAGCCATATCCATTGGAATCTGCGGGTATTCCGCTGTCTGGAAGGGGGGCAGGGTGCCGGGCTGAAGCAGAATCTGGCGGCAGAGTCCCGGGCCGAGTACAGAGCAGAGGCTGCATCCGCGGAAGAGACATTAGGGGCAGCAGCTGTACGCTGGATTAATCGCAGCGATATGGAGACTCTGGCCTTTCCAAAGGTGTTTCTTGATATTCTCCGTGATTATTTTGACAGCAAATAGGAGGTCTCTGCTGAAAACTTATACATTTTTAATCTGGAGATCGGTGCTTGACCCATAGATTTGCCTTGAAGGGTCGGTCTATCCGGTACATTTCTCTGCTAACGGTCGCAATAGCGGTTATTCGGCTGAGAAGAACGAGGTTTCTTGTCTAACGGTTGTACGCTCGCTTATTTAAGCGGAACAGCCCCTTTATCTGGGGAAAACGGGAAATAGCCTCGCCGGCAACCGTTACATTTTGTAACCTCCCGTTTTTACCCAAATAGCGTCCTCTACAACCGTTAGAGTTTTGACGCTTTATAGCTCAGACAACCTATCCCCGGTCGAGCTCTAGTTTTGGCCACTCTTATATCTGAAAAAAAGGCTGTTCTCCGGCTTATCATGCCAGGGAACAGCCTTTTGTACGTCCTAATGACCGGCTTTTTTGCGCGGGGTCGCTCTGCGTAGAAACAGGGAAAATACCAGCCCTGCCACGGCGATGCCTGCCGCGACAATAAACGAGTCGTTAATGCCCTTTATTGTGGATTCGGTAACGGCGGTCTGATAGACCTGCATCAGAGCGAGAGACTGGCCGGTCTGGGCCGGTACTCCAGCGGAAGCGGCAATTCCCTGGCCCAGCTGCTCCAATCCGGCGGCGGAGCCGCTCATCGCGGAGGCGGTATTGGCATAATCGGCCAGATGAAGCGCGGACCGGCTGCTCATCACGGTGATCAGCCAGGCCGTACCGATGGAACCGGCGACCTGCCGTATCGTGTTCGACATGGCCGTCCCATGGCTGCCCAAATGGGCGGGGAGCTGATTAAGCCCTTCGGTCTGTACGGACATCATGAGCAGGGAAATGCCGAAGCTGCGGATCGTATAGATCAGAAGAATATGGCTGTACGGTGTGGCATCGGTCAGCGTACTGAATTCGAACGTTGTCACAGCGGTGATGATCAGGCCGACAATGGCCAGCGGGCGCGCTCCGATCTTGTCGAAGATCGCCCCCGAGATGGGCGACATGACACCCATCAGCAATGCTCCGGGAAGCAGGAGCAGCCCTGATTGAAGCGGGGTGAAGCCCCGGATATTCTGCAAATACATGGGAAGCAGCAGCATGCCGCCAAACAAAGTCATGTTCACAGCAGATCCAACAAGAGTGGATACCGCAAAAATATCATATTTGAACACCCTGAATTCCAGCATAGGCTGATCCATTGTTAATTCACGCAGGATAAAAAACAAAATGAACAGGATTCCGATGGCCAGGCTCAAAATGACAATCATACTGTCCCAGCCTTTATCCCCCGCGGAGCTGAATCCGTACAGCAGGGTCCCGAAGCCTATCGTTGAGAAAACTGTACCAGGCAAATCAAATTTGGGATAGGTCAGCTTTGAGACGTCTCTGAGCCAGCGGAGCGCAAACAGAATATCGATCACAGCAAGGGGAATGACGATGATGAACAGAAGCCGCCATGTATATTCTTCCACAATCCAGCCTGACAATGTAGGACCGACGGCGGGCGCGAACATCATGGCGATGCCCATCATCCCCATTGCCGCACCGCGCCGTTCCGGAGGGAAGACGGTCAGAAATACGTTCATGACGACAGGCATGATTATGCCGGCCCCGCTGGCCTGGATAATACGGCCAATAAGCATAAGCGTGAAGCCTGTACTCATGGCACAAATCAATGCCCCGACTGTAAATAGTCCCATGGCTGTAATGAACAGAACCCGTGTGCCAAAGGATTCAATCAGAAACGCCGTTACCGGAATCAAAATGCCGTTTGTAAGCATGTATCCGGTGGACAGCCACTGGATCGTGGTGGCCGAAACGTTGAAATCATTCATCAGATGCGGGATCGCCACATTTAGCAAGGTTTGGTTAAGTATCGCAATAAAAGCTCCAAGGAGCAGGACGGTCAGCAGCCTTCCGAGGGACATATTTTCCGCCATGGGCCGCCTCCTATTTATGCACCTGGACAGTGGCGCTCATTCCGGGAACGATACCGAGCCCTTCATACCCCTGAATGGTGATTTCAACGGGAATAACCTGCGTTACCTTGGTGTAATTGGCGGTCGTATTGCTCGATGGCAGGAGGGAGAAGGTGCCCGATGTCGCCATGCCGATGCGGTTTACCTTGCCCGACAGCACTGTGTCCGGAAAAGCATCAATATACACATCCACCGACTGCCCGACCTGCAGATCACGGATTAATGTCTCCTCCATGTTCGCCGTAATCCATAAATTGTGCATATCATAAGCTCTGGCGACGGGTGTGCCCGCCCCGACAATGGAATTATTGACGGCTGTTTCCTGAACAATGGTTCCGTTCGCCGGAATAGTAATGCTGGTCCGCGTGCCTCCCGACACAACACTTCCCAGGGTATCCCCGGCATTAAAGCTATCCCCGACGTTAGCCTTCCAGTCTACCAGCTTTCCGGCCACAGGGGGCGCGATTGAAATTTGCTGGCCTGATACCTGAGCGTTGTCGGTTTTTATGTAGTTGGCAGCCTGATAGTAGTAATAAGCTGCTGCTGCCACTCCAGCCAGAATGATGATGATCACCAGCAGATTGACAAGTATTGCGCGTGGATACATGAACTGTCCCCTCCATATTAGTTGAATCTTGATTGTTCCCAACCCCGATTCCGCCAGGGCTTCCGTATTGTTGCTGTTAAGCTTCCCTGATGAAGGTGTAACTATGCCTGAAATTAATAAACATGTTTTTTTATGTATTGGGGATAGTAAAAGCAAAGCGATACGAAATGATATATATAAAGGATGAGGACATTTGATAAAAATAACGGTGGTATATGACAGCGAGAATGGCCATACGGAGGCTTTGGCCGGCTCCATTGCGGAGGGTGCCAGAATTAATGGGTCCGATGTGCGCCTGGAGCATGTCCGGTCAGCCAGGGTGGAGGAGCTCGTGGATGCGGACGCGATTATTTGGGGGTGCCCGGGCCATTTCGGAACCATCAGCAGCGGCCTGAAGGCATGGATTGACCAGTTGGGTTTATTGTGGGCGCAAGGCAAACTGGTCAATAAAATAGGCGGTGTTTTCTGTACTACGGCAACCGTTCACGGAGGCTTGGAATCTACACTTCTCAACCTGATTACACCGATGCTTCATCAAGGCATGATTATTGTCGGAATGCCGTCCAACACTCCAGAGAACGCGCTTTATGGATCCTACTACGGTGTCGGGGTTACATGCCCTGTGGAGGCCTCGCCGGAGGACCCGCCCAATCTGCCAAGCGCAGCCGATCTGGCTCTTGGCCGGGCATTCGGAAAGCGAATCGCGGAAACGGCCATGAAATATTCCGGGCGGCGCGCAGAATAGGAGGTTCGGCATGTTTATCGCTTTTTTGGTACTGGCTGCGGCGGCATTGATATTTTTGTTTGTGTACAACACCCGCAATGCCCGGTCTGCCGCAAGAAATTCCGGAAAGAAAGCGGAGCCTGACAAGCCAAGACGCAAGCAGGAAGCACGGGAGCAGCTGCAGGAAGCTTCAAGGCTTGAGAAGGAACAAGAAAGCCCCGCCCCTGTAAAGGATACTGCGATAAACGCTGAACGGACTAAGGTAACGGGAGAGGACAACGCCTACCGGGAAGCTATCCGGAGCTTTGCGGAGCAGGGAAAAGAGGCGGCCCGTCATGAGGAGTCCGCTCAAAAGGAAAGGCGGAGCTCCGATCTCAGCTACCGTGAGGCGCTTCGTTCCATGTCCAAATCCGGGGCTGAAGGGGACGGCAAGGACAAGTAGTCGGTGCGGCGTACATGATATTTGAACCGAAGAGCAATTTAAAAAAAAGCTGGCTTCCCGGCATTGTGCCGGTGGGCCAGCTTTTCTAATGCGATCATAGCCGCTGAGCAGGTCTTACTTCGCTGCAGCGTAACGCTTGTTCACTTCGTCCCAGTTAATCACGTTGAAGAATGCGCCGATATAGTCAGGACGTTTGTTTTGATATTTCAGGTAGTAAGCATGCTCCCATACGTCAAGACCGAGGACAGGTGTTTGGCCTTCCATGATCGGGTTGTCCTGGTTAGGAGTGCTTGTGATTGCCAATTTGCCGTCTTTGCCGACAACGAGCCATGCCCAACCGCTGCCAAAACGGGTAGTAGCCGCTTTGGTGAAGTCTTCTTTGAACTTGTCGTAACCGCCCAGCTCGTTGTTGATCGCTTCAGCGATTGCGCCTGTAGGCTCGCCGCCGCCGTTTGGTCCGATGACTTCCCAGAACAGGGAGTGGTTGGCATGTCCACCGCCGTTGTTGCGGACAGCAGTACGGATGCTTTCAGGTACGCTGTTCAGGTCGGAAATCAGCTCTTCAAGGCTCTTGTTTTGCAGCTCAGGAGCGCTCTCCAGTGCAGCATTCAGGTTGGTCACATAAGTGTTGTGGTGACGGTCGTGGTGAATTTCCATAGTCAGCGCGTCAATGTGAGGCTCAAGCGCATCGTTGGAATAAGGAAGTGCTGGTAATGTAAATGCCATGATAAAATCCCTCCTGAAATTAGTGGTTGTTGTTGTATGTATATTACATAACCCCCAACCACTATATTAAACGCTTTTTGCCTATTTAATCAACTTTTTTGTTTAGAAAATCGGCGGCGGGAAAAGTTTCGATCATCACCACTGCCAAGAAGCAATTAGCTCTTGACGAACGTTTACTCTGCGGTGATAAAATTGTTGAGCTCCATTAAAATTTAAAGCTTCAAAAAGCTTGAAAAAATCAGCTAAATTTAGCCTATCCTGTTCCATTATGTTTATACCTGACTATAGGAAATAATGAATGTAAACGCTTAATATGAAGCGTTTACAAAAGAAAATGGGTGAAAAACGGAGTAAATTGTGGTTTAATGGTCAAGGAGCGGTAAACCCGGCTAATTTGTGTTCTTTTTTGTCGTTTTGGATGCAGGACACATTTTCGAGAAAATTAGAGAGAGAACAGATAGAGAAATATAAAGCTGCAGCATATCATATGTATTGTATGCGGCCGTTATTATCTTCATGATAATTATCTTCATGATTTGTGTAAAATGGCCCTTGGGAGCGGCCATCGACTGGAATTGCGCCGGTTTAACCGGTGTCTTTGCGGTTTTTCTGTGATTTCAATGCTAACATGAAGGGGATAGTAGTATGCGTGTTCGTACTTTTCAGTTGGGTGATGCAAGCGAGGTAACTGAACTGATGCAAATTTCCTTGTCGGAAGAGTGTTACAAAGAGACCATTGAGGCATTTGCCCGCCAGTTGTCTTGGGATTCCGATTTGATTCTTGTGGCTGAAGAAGACGGGGAGCTGGTAGGCACTCTGATCGGAACAATCGACAAAAATCACGGCTGCTATTACCGTATTGCCATCCATCCGGACCATCGTCGTAAAGGCATCGGCAAGGCATTGATCGAACTGATGGAGCAGCGTTTCCATCAACGCAAGGTTAGCCGGATTTGGGTAGCCGGAGATGAGCATAACCAGGCTGCCATGCCGCTTTATGAAGCGATGGGCTATGGCGCCAGCCAGATTCTGCAGGCTTTCCAAAAACTGAGTATATTGGCTCCGAACTAATTCCATTCTTAACGTACACATAACACAAACACGCTGCAGCTTGTGAAATTTACCATTGAAGCATATCTCCCCAACCATTGCAATCCAGTGGGAGATATGCTTTTCTAATTGTACGGGCAAACAGCCCGTTTGGTTTCACGAAAATTCATGAATCAGGAGAGGTGACTCGGAAAGATGCACGAACATGCTTGTGTCTCCGGGACCGCTTCGTATTGGGACACACTCAAAAAGGAAATTCAGGAGGCTGCGCCGTCGCTCGGAATCGATTCCATCGGTTTTGCGAGCGCAGACCCCTTTTTATCATTGAAGTCTATTCTTGAGGAACACAGGGCTAAAGGTTATGAATCCGGCTTTGAGGAGCCTGATATCGAGAAACGGATACACCCGGCGCTGGATGGGGCCAAGCCCGCGTCGCTAATTGCGGTAGCCGTTGCTTATCCGTCCAAGATGAAGAACCCGCCCAAATCGGAGCCTGGCCGTTACCGCGGTATTTTGGCGCGCTCCGCATGGGGGCGGGACTACCATCTGGTGCTGCGTGAGGCAATGGAGCGTCTCGAAGCGTTTATTCGGGAACGTGTGCCGGAAGCAATCATCAAAAACATGGTAGATACCGGCGAATTGGTGGACAGGGCTGTAGCGGAGCGCGCGGGCATCGGATTCAGCGGGAAAAACTGTTCCATCATCTCTCCGGAGCTCGGCTCCTGGATTTATCTGGGGGAGCTGGTGACGAACATTCCGTTTCAGCCGGACCAGCCGGTGACCGACGGCTGCGGAGAATGTACCAAATGCATTGACGCTTGTCCGACGGGAGCACTTGTGGGGCCGGGTCAACTGAATGCCCAGCGCTGCATCTCTTTTCTGACGCAGACCAAGGGTTTTCTGGATGAGGAGTTTATGCTGAAAATCGGCAATCGGCTGTACGGCTGCGATACCTGTCAAATTGTATGTCCGAAGAACAGGGGGCTGAATTGGGATCTGCATCCCGAATTGACGCCGGATCCGGAAATTGTCAAACCGCTGCTGCTGCCGTTGCTTGATATGAGCAATCGTGAATTCAAGGAGCGTTTTGGCAGCAGTGCCGCGGCCTGGAGGGGAAAAAAGCCGATTCAGCGCAATGCGGTTATAGCGCTCGGCAACTTTAAAGACGTTACAGCCGTTCCCAAGCTGGCGGAGGTTCTGCATGAAGACCCCCGCCCTGAACTGCGTGGAACGGCCGCATGGGCATTAAGCCGAATTGGAGGGGAAGACGCGATGAAAGCGATCAAAGAGGCATCTGAGAAAGAACAGCATGAGAAAGTGAAGGAAATGATCGGACAGGCGGCTTCCACGCTTTTGGCGAATCAGAAGGAAAACAAGAATGAACAGCAGACTTTATCTGGTCCGCGTGAGTTGCAGGGGACGGTTTTTCCTCATGAGGTGCGGCCGGATCAGAAGACGATCTATTATGACGAGCTCGATTCACCCATAGGCGTACTGACCGTCTGCAGTACGGAGCAGGGAATCTGCCTGATTGAATTCGGGGCTTTTGAAGTGAAGCAGGCCGTGCTGCAGCAATGGGCCCGGACATGGGTGGGCGAGTATGGATTTGCCCGCGACCCTGAGCGCCTGGCGGAAGCCATGCGGCAGCTGCGCGAATATTTTGCAGGTACGCGGACAAACTTTGATCTGCAGTTGGATCTGCGGGGAACGCCTTTCCAATTACAAGTATGGGGCGCGCTTGCCGATATATCCTATGGGGATGTCGTTTCCTACCAAACGATTGCGGAAGCGATCGGCAGACCGATGGCCGTACGGGCCGTCGGAGGGGCCAACAACAAGAATCCGTTGCCGATTGTCATACCATGCCACCGCGTCTCCGGCAAGGACGGAAGTCTTGTCGGTTATGCCGGCGGTCTGCAGGCGAAGGCGCACTTGCTGTCCATCGAACGGAAGACTCCCTAAAAAATATTGCAGGCGCGAGAGTAAAGCCGGATGCCATTGAGGCTCCCGCTTTCAGGCGTCAACCGCCAGGGGGATTCAGATGAAATACGTAAGTATTGAAAACGTGGAGCCAGGCCAGTATCTTGGCAAAACAGTGTATTCATCCAACGGTACGGTGATGCTGTCCGCCGGGGTACAGTTGACGGTTTTTATGATTAACACGCTGAATCGTATCGGCGTTACGATGCTGTATATACAGGACCCGGACTTTGAGGATGTGGAGCCGGAGGACATTCTGTCAGAGGCCACCAAACAGGTGGTGATTCAGGAAATGAATGACGCCTTTTCAGCCATCCGCTCCGGCAAGGAGTGGAGCACCAAGAAGGTCAACGTCAGCGTGGACCGCATTCTGGAGGATGTCATGAACGGCAAGGAAACGCTTGTGCAGCTGACTGATATCCGCACAGCCGATAATGCCCAGTATGTGCATGCGGTCAATGTGTGTCTGATGTCAACACTGATTGGCGTTAATATGGGATTGAATCACGGGCAGCTAAAGGATCTTGCGATCGGTGCGCTTCTGCATGATATAGGCAAGATCAGCACGGCCGACACTGCCAAGCAGCAGGATATTCTGAAATCCCATCACACCTGGTCCGGCTTTGAAATCCTGAAGAACAAGCGGGAATTCAGCCTCATGGTCGCCCATGTCGCCCTGCAGCACCACGAACGGATCGATGGGACGGGCATGCCCCGTAGCCTGTCAGCGGAGGAAATTCATCTGAATGCCAAAATTGTGGCCGTTGCCAACACGTACGACAATCTGGTGAATGATTTCAACGGGGCACGGATGCTGCCCCACGAAGCCTGTGAGAAAATGATGGCCATGTCGGGCACGGCGCTTGACCGTGAAGCACTGGTCGAATTCACCCGTATTATTTCCGTTTATCCAAACGGTACGGCCGTGAGATTGTCTACGAAGGAAACAGGTGTCGTCGTGCGTCAGCACCGCGGGCTTCCAGGCAGGCCTGTCGTGAGACTCGTAAAGGAAAGCGGGCGTGATCTTGATGTGAAGGAAGTGGATCTGGCCCGGCATACCACCGTTTTTATCGATGCGGTCATGGCCTGATTTTCCGTAAAGTTTCGTTTGCCCGCAGCTTGTGAAAATGCTATTATATGCTAGTGCTTTAAATCAGCATATTTTCATAAAAAGACAGCAAATATACAGAGGTGACGTCTTCGTGGAATGGTGGAATATTGTTATTCCGATTGTTACTCTGATTCTCGGATTGGTCGGGGGATTTTTCATCGGGGCTTTCTACTTGCGCAAGCAGCTTGAGAAAATGCAGAGTGATCCTGAGCAACTGCAAAAAATGGCCAAGCAGATGGGTTACAACCTGAACGGCAAACAGATGCAGAAGGCACAGCAGATGATGAAAAACCAGCAGTTCAACAGAAATCAACCCGGCAACCGCAGAAATCAGGGGCGCAGAAAATAACGAGCATACAGACAGAACCACTACCTGATGCTGCGTAGGAGGGTTAATGTGGCTGGAGTCAAAGATTATACGAACCGCAAAGTGGCGGATAACCGCGATAAAATTGAGTACCATATCAGCGAGATTCTGAAGCTGATCGGCGAGGATCCGGACCGTGAGGGGCTGCTCGAAACCCCGGCCCGCGTGACTCGCATGTATGAGGAGATTTTTGCCGGCTACGAAGTCGATCCGCGCGAAGTGCTGGGTGTGACGTTTGACGAGAACCATGAAGAGCTGGTAATCGTTAAAGACATCGTGTACTACAGCCAGTGCGAGCATCATATGGCTCCATTCTTCGGAAAAGTGCACATTGGGTATATACCGAGCGGCAAAATTGTAGGTCTGAGCAAGCTTGCCCGCCTCGTGGAAGCTGTATCGCGCCGTCTGCAGGTGCAGGAGCGCATTACTTCCCAGATTGCGGACACGCTCATGGAGGCGGTAGAGCCTTATGGCGTGATGGTGGTTGTGGAAGGGGAGCATCTGTGCATGTGCTCACGGGGCGTGAAGAAGCCAGGCAGCAAGACAGTCACCTCGGCCGTTCGCGGCTCGTTCCGCGAGAACGTGGCACGGCGGGCCGAGTTCCTGTCACTGATCAAGGAATAAGACCGGGGCTGTTTGATTAAAAAGAGCGAGTATTTGGTGGTCTGGGCTACCATCAATACTCGCTCTTTTTCCTTTGCATTGACCTTTACAATCAAAAATCGCAGGATGATGCGGGTACTCCGCAGCGCTTTGTCTGGTGCGGCGCTGACGGCTAACGTGATACAATACGGAAGCGGAGTCAATTAACTTCATCCGTATAAAAAGACCGGTTGAGACGTGCGTCTCAAGGAGGGATATGTGTGCCTGAACAGACTATAGACCGGAAACCGGGCGATGACCTGACCGGATTACATATCGTGGACAGAGGCGTGTGGGACCTGCAGGGGGATATTTGGCGACCATTCGCCTGGGAGGAGCTCGCCTGCCGGCAAGTGGGGCAGGGGGCGGCACCTGTGCTTCATATGTGGCGCTGCTCCAAGGCGCTCGTCATCGGCCACCGAGACCGCAGGCTGTCTGCGGCTGAGGAGGCGATGGCTGAATTGCGCGGAGAAGGCATTCCCGTGTGTGTGAGACCATCAGGTGGAGCAGCAGTGCTGCTGGATGAAGGCGTGCTGAATCTGTCGCTCATTCTTCCGAATCCGCAGCATTCCATCAACATCCATGATGATTTTCGCCTGATGGCCGGGCTCATAAGCGATGCTCTGGCTCCGTGGTCCACGGCGGCTGCAGCCGGAGAAATCGTCGGCTCCTTTTGCCCGGGGGACTATGATATCGCCATCGGGGGGCGTAAATTTTGCGGGATTGCCCAGCGGAGGCAGGCCAGGGCATATATCATTACCGCTTTTATTATTGTAGAAGGCAGCGGTGAAGCCCGTGCGGATGAGGTAAGGCGTTATTACAGCATGGCTGTACAGGATACAGATACCGGCTATCCTGAAGTCAAGCGGGGAACGATGGGAAGCCTGCAGGAGCTGGCCGGAGTGCCGTCTGTGGAGGCTTATGCCCATTCATTAAGCAGCATGCTGAAGCGGAGGAATCTGCTGCTGGATTCCGCCGCTCCGCATATCATATCTCCCGCAGAACTGGAGCGGGAGGCGGAATCACTGCGCTTGCGTTATGACCGTGAGATCAGAAGCTAGCTGAAGAGGCCCTGAAGGAGCCGCTCAGTAAGGCGTCCATCTGAGCTGTGAAGCATATGCGAACCGTCTGTCGACCGCAGGCCAGTTGACCACGTTCCACCAGTCGTCTATGTATTTTCTCCGTTCGTTCTGGTGTTTTAAATAATAGGCGTGCTCCCATACATCCAGCGGCAGCAGGGGAATCACATCCCATTGCGAGAGATTCTGGTGTTTCTCGGCCTGCAGGATTTCCAGGTGACCGGCCCGCGGGGCCCACACCAGGATGGCCCAGCCTGAGCCTTCCACCTTGTCGGCCGCCTCGCTGAAATGCCTCTTGAAGGCATCAAAGCTGCCGAAATCGCGCTGGATTTGCCCGGCGATAGTTCCGCCCGGCATTCCGCCGCCGCGGGGGCTCATCGTGGTCCAGAATAAGGTGTGCAGATAGTGTCCCGCCCCGTGGAAGGCGAGTTCCCGTTCCCAGTGCTTGACCAGTGCAAAATCATTCGTTTTACGCGCTTCCTCCAGCTTTTTTTCAGCCTGATTCAGCCCGTCTACATAACTCTTGTGATGTTTGTCATGATGGAGCCGCATCGTTGCTTCATCGATGTGAGGTTCCAGTGCATCATAAGGATAGGGGAGTGGGGGGAGGGTGTGGCCGCCGATGGGCACGGGACGTGCCTTGGACGTTTTGCGTTCTTCGTCCTCTTCCCCCGAGCGGGTCAGCTCTCCCGGTGCATGGAAGCCTTCTGCAGCCATCTGATAATAGGTGCTATCCTCCTCCGCCCGCTGCAGCAGCTCTGCTGCGGCCGATGAGTCGCGCAGCACGGTGCTGGTGGATTGCAGCAGGGACATCTGGCGCCGGAACTCACGGGACTGTCTGACGGACTCACGCAGCAGATACTGCAATGTGCGGGCCGTCTCCGGATCTTCGCGAGTATCTTCAGCATTCTCTTCAGCCTGCAATCCCGACCGTTCCCATGTCTCGTCAAGCGCTTCGGCGGCAATTTTCCGGGTTGCATCGAATACCCGCCCCCAGTCCTCCAGCAGTCGGGCATAGACTGGCTCCAGTCCGGGCACAGTTTCCTGCAATGCTTTTATATAGCTCTTCTCGCTGCTCTTCCAGCTATCGATTTGTTCCAGTATCCGGACAGACGGCAGCGAACCGAATGCATCTGTCATTATACAGAACCTCCCTTCCGGCATCCTTTCCTCCCAAGGATGTGACAGCGTATTATATTCGGGAGGAGGCCTGTCTTATTCGGGAAAGCATGGAACGAACCGCGATTAATTTACGGTCATAGTGGAGGCTCCATAATCCTCAATTTGTATGTTTGTGCTGTACGTGACGGGAATGCTGGCGAAGGTATTGTCCCAGTCATCCTTGACCTTTTTCCACACTTCCGGGTGCTGAATATGCAAAGCCTCACCGAAGCCTCCGACATCAGCGCGCAGCTTGCGCATTTTGGCAACGGCATTTTGGGCAAGCTCAGTTACCTTCTCTTTAACTAATTCCGTTTCCTGGGCAGTCAGCCTGTTGTTCCCGATGTTTTTAGCTGGCTTGAAGCTTTCTGCGATCCTTCCTTCTGATCTCATGTTGACATGAAAGGAAATGTCATTTCCATCGATTATGGCTTGAATCTTGCTGCTGGCTGATTTAATCTCATATTCAATTTTTTTGCGGGACTGCGGGTCCGTTTCCTTTACGACTCCTCCACGGATATCGCCTCTGATCCACTGCAGGCCCTCGACCTCGGTTTCGGTAAGGAAGCCCGCATATTTTTGGGTTTTGCCTTTAATAACTCCGGCTCCCGCTATCTTTATTTCCTGGTCTGTGGTAATGACATTCGGGAGAATGAAGCTTCTGTTAGCCTTTAAGGGAGCAATGATTTTAGCCAGCGGAAGCGGCTTGGCCATGCGCGAGTTGCGGCTGCGGTTGGCAAAAAGATCCTTCAGCTCAAAGGCAGGTGTCTGCTCCGGAACTGTTGTTTTCATCAGCACATCACTTGCAGTCCCGGTGCTGATCAGGACCTCCAGGCTGAGCCGGATATCGTTGTCCCGCAGATAGTAGTCCAGCAGTTCATACAGGGGAATGCGGCTTAGCAGGCTTGAGCTGATGATCAGGGTTTTCAGATGAAATCCGGCAGGGGATTTGGTTTTCAGATAGGTTTCACGGGTGATCTCCATGACCGAATCCCCTGTTTCCGCAAGATTATAATAATTTTTCGCTTGACTGGGACCTTGTGCTGAACCGGGGCCTTGTCTGGATTCAGGCAGTTGGTATTGGACGGTTCTGCGTATAAGATTCTTTTTCGGATATCCCCCTCCCTTCTTCTGTATTCCGTTTTCTTTGTGTGATGTTTTGCCCGTATCCAATGCAATTCCGACTTCCAGATTACGTTCTTCAATGGGAATGCTGCTCCAGCAGCCCGTCAGTGTTAAGCAGAGCAGAATAGCAATTATTACGGCCAGCCCTGACCGGGATTTAATCATGGCCCAGCCTCCTCCAGCGGGATATTAGCAGTAGGATCGGCGGAATGACTGCAAATAAAATGATAGCCAGAATCCCCAGGATATCGGAAAAGGCATCCAGCTCATTCATGTTCGCGGGAAGGTTGGATATGATGTAAATGAGCGGGAGTAGAGCAAAAAGAGTTTTGGCATAAGAGACATGTAAAATTTGTGATATTCCGAGTGCAGTGCAGTAATAAGCCAACGTGAACGTCGCGAAAATCTGCAAAATCCAGATGGAAAACAGCAGGGATTCTAGACGTTCCAGTAAAAGATAGTCCACCTCCACACTGCGGACCAGATCAAAAAACGGCCAGATTCGTGTGATCACTCCCTCAACCGCAAACACACCGATGCAGACAATGCTCGACACAGTGTAAAAAAATACGGCAACCCCCAGCCCCATTCCCGCAGCCTTGGCTGCTTTTTGCGGTTTTTCCATTTGGCATAAAATAAACAGAAAGCACTCGCTTCCCGCAAAAGCCAGCGGGGTGCTCTGCATGGCCTTGAAAACCGGGGGAAATCCTTCCGACAGCACAGGCCGCAAATTGTCGAGCTCAAATAGATTCACGCCCAGAAAGCAAATTAATAAAAAAACGAGAAAAATAATGGGAAAGATTATCTGAAGCACCTTTCCTATGACATATATCCCCTCCAGGCAAAGGTACAGCGATATCCACAGCAGCAAGGAGGACAAAGCCCAGACAGGCGTTCCTTCGAGCAAAAAGAAGGAGGTCACTTCATTGACGGAACGTAGCTCAAAACTGGCTATGCACAGGTAATAAATGACGATCAGCAGTCCAAGTCCTTTCCCGATGGCTTTGCCTGTAATCTGCTGAATATATTCATAGAGGGAGGAGGACGGAAACCGCTGACTCAGCTTGATTCCAATCCACATCACAAGAAAGGTTATACATCCGGTGAACAGGATCGAAAGCCAGACATCCGGCGTATGGGCCAAGCTTACCGCTTGGCGGGGGAGGGTGATTATTTCGGCCCCCATCATAAAACAGGCTATGATGGCTGTTGCCTGTACGGTGGTCAGTCGATCGGTTTTGGATTTACAGATCGTCACCTCGAATTCCTCCTGACGGGTTATTTTCTGCGCTTAGGGTTGATCGTGTTCAGGAGAGCCGGTCTCTTTCTCATGAACTGCAGCGGTACAAGGATGAGATAGTCCTTCCAGTTGCTGTAGGAACGGGGGGCAGCCAGCTCCAAATAGGAGACGCCGAAGCTTTTAAGCTTTAACATATGGATGCACAGCAGCAGGAAAGACATGACCACGCCATACAGACCGAACACCGCGGCTGCAATCATAATCGGAAAGCGGAGCAGCCGAAAGGAAATACCTGTGCTGTACATCGGTGCCGCAAAAGAGGAGACTGCTGTGACGGAAACGATAATGACCAGGATGGGACTCACGATTCCGGCATTGACCGCGGCCTGACCGATAATCAGTCCCCCGACAATGCCCATGGCCGGGCCAATGGGCTTGGGCAGACGCAAACCGGCTTCACGCAAAATCTCGATGGAAATTTCCATGATCAGAGCTTCAATCAATGTAGTAAAGGGAACTCCCTGTCTTGTGCTGATAATAGAGATGACCAGCTTTGTCGGGATCAACCCCGGGTGAAATGAGATAAAGGAGATATAGAGAGCCGGAGCGAACAAAGAGATCAGGGCAGCCAAAAAGCGCAGGGAGCGTATAAGTGAGCCGGGAATCCAGCGATCATAATAATCCTCGGGGGATTGCAGCATCATGGAATACGTTACCGGCATCAGCAGCGCATAAGGGGAACCATCCAGAAGGATGGCCACACGCCCTTCCAGCAGAGCGGCCATGACGCGGTCCGGCCTTTCGGTGTTTTGAATTTGTGGAAAAGGACTGAGAAAGTTGTCCTCGATCAGATGCTCCACATAGCCTGTTTCCAGGGCTTCATCCACATCGATGGCGCTTACGCGGCGTTTGACCTCCTCAACAAGCTCAGGATCGGCGATATCCCGGAAGTAGACCACCTTAAGCTCCTTCTCGACCCTGGTGCCAATTTTATAGGACAGCATCGCCAGCTCTCCGCTTTCACCGTGCCTGCGCAGTATGGCCGTGTTATCGCTGAGCGTCTCCGTGAAGCCAATACGGGGACCGCGCAGCACAGACTCTGATACGGGCTCCTCGATCGCGCGGGTTTTCCCGCTGGGTCCCCCGAGCAGAATCGCACCCGGTACCCCTTGAACGAGAAGCAGGGCTGAGCCGAACAGCACTTTTCTCAGGGAGACCTTCACATCCTCCGTATACCTGGCTTCGGAAACGAGCAGCACTTCCTCGACAAGCAGATTCCCGAGTTCTCTGCCCTGCGGCGGAAGCTCATACTCCTGTATCGATTTTCCCCATTCCAGCAGGGGTCTAATGGTGTGCTCCTCCAATTCGGTTTTGTCTATGAGCCCGTCTACGTAAAATAGCATTGCCTCGATGCTGGCACTTTTCAGGAAAATTCTGCGTTCATTCACATCGGACATATCAGCAGCCGTGTTTCTGAACAGCTCTATATTCTCTTTATAGTTCCCGGTAAAACAACGAGCCTTCTCCCCTTGCTCAGTAGACACGGAAACAGGCCGCTCCGCATCCGGGTGTGACCTGAAATGCTCCAGCTTCTCTTTTCGCCCGCTTGTTCTCCCGTCGATCTCTTTTATTTTTCTGACGAACAGACAAATGAGTAAAGGGATCAGGGTGAGTAAAATGGCCTGCAGAAAAATGCTCCATTCGGGGACATGCTTTAAGATGAGCTGCCACATGGTCTCACCTCCGCTTGGTAAACAGGGTAAAACATATCTTTTGCCAATATGAAAAAAACATGCAAGATTCATTCTAAACATTGAAAAATCCCCTCAGGCATCCAGTGTCTGAGTCATTTTGCGATGAGCTCAAGTCACTGTCCGTCGTGAGGGGATCGTAAAGGTTCGCCTTGAAAAGCTTATGATTTGTTCTCTTTGGAATGCTGCAGCTGCTGCTGTACATTACTCAGAAATGTGGATACTCTGCGCAAATATTCGCGCGGGTGCTCCCGGAAAATCAGCTCATGCAGCCCGTTCTCCACAATCCAGACATCCGACGCGGGATTGGTCTGATTCGCAGCCAGCGCTTCCGCGATCGGATACGGGGCTTTCTCATCCATGGTGCCGTGGATGAAGAAGATCGGGAAGGGGTAATCCTCCGTCTTCACCTGCTGGTAAGGAATTTGCTGCAGACCTGTTCCGTTCAGAACGGGGAACAGCAGCTCCAGAATTTCAAGTGAAGGATGCCGGGGAAGATCTATCTGATTATGAATGTTATGATACAGCGTATCCGGCTCCAGCAGAAACGAGCTGTCCAGGATCATGGCATTCACGTCCTTGGTCTGCAGGCCGGCCTGCAGAGCGGTGCCTGCCCCCATGGAAAAGCCCCAGACGATAATTTCCTGGGCTCCCCGCTGCTTGGCAAGCTGAATGGCGCCGAGCAGCTGCTGGGATTCGGCCCGGCCACCGGTAGCGACTTCCCTGCTCGTTTGGGAGGCAAAACCGTAATCGAACATTACGACATTAAATCCTTGTCTGTGCGCATAATGGGCCAGATCATACATGGGAATCCAGCTTTCCTCGCGGTTTGCGCCATACCCATGACTAAAGACAATCGTTTTATTGGAATTCGGCGCAGGGATATACCAGCCCTGCATCATGCGGCTGCCGTCTTTGGCGGGAAAGGTGACTTCCTCGTATGCCATGTCCTTGGCCTGCAGCGGATTGGAATACAGCGGGGCTACGGTCGGATTGGACAAAAACCAGACGATATACGCATGCAACGCGATAAAACAAAACATTAAAAAGAATACAACCGACAATACAAGCGCGATAATGATATGCTTGAACCGGATTAACCGGGGTGACAGCTGGGCGGACGGCTCGTTGACAGCAGGCTGCACGGATGTGCCGCCCTGGGGTGTCGCAATCATGGAAGAGCCTCCTTGATCATTGATAGAGTTCATTCGGGCTTGTTGTAACAACGCCACATACTTAATCGTAAAAGGCCGCAGCAACAAAGTCAATTCGACAGCAAATGATAATATTTTCCTCTTTATTAATATACCGCGTGGCTGTTAAAACAGTTTACAGTGTGTCCTGAAATTTTATATAATTTATGTAACCAAGTTTCATTGGGTGAAACGAATAAGCTGAAAAAATGACTGTCTGCAGACACTTTTAGTCTGTTGAAAAGGGATCAAAACAGAAAGCGATGCTTAACCGGGGAATAGGTGTGAGAGTGTATAAAAGCGCAAAATGCTAACGGTTATGAGCGACGTTATTTGGGGAAAAACGGGGGATTAGAAGATATAGCGGTTGCCAGCGAGCTTATTTCCCGTTTTTCCACAGGTAAAGGGGTGTTTCGCTTTATATAAGCGCATGCACAACCGTTAGAAAAGAAGCTTTGCCTTTCTCAGCCGAATAACCGCTATGACGACCGTTAGTAAAGATTGTACCGGATAGACTCGATTATTAGAGATAACCCGATTGGTCAAGCACCGGTTTCTAGATTGAGTCCCAAATATTGCTTAATACGAGGAAGAGAGGGGGGGATGGCCGTGGAGGACCGGAAGCTGACTGTCCGCGCTGTCGAACGGGCCCTGGACATTTTGATGTGTTTTACGGAGGCTACCGATTTGGGGCTGACGGAAATTGCGGCAAAGATCGGGTTGCACAAAAGCACGGTTCACCGTCTGCTCACGACGCTGGAGGAAAGAGGTTTTGTCATCCGCAATGCAGCTACGGAGAAATACCGGCTGGGCATTCGGATTTGGGAGCTATCGACCCATATGTCGCGCAATGAGGACCCGGCGGTGCTGCTCCTGCCATTGATGGAGAAGCTGCGCGACCGCCTGGGGGAAACGGTGAGCCTGTATATACGGGATGGAGATGAACGTATCCGTATTCAGGCTGTACAGAGTACGCAAGCCATACGCCGCGTAGCTACCGTCGGAGCCCGCATGCCTCTGTCCGTAGGCGCGTCAAGCAAGGTGCTGGTGGCATTCGCTTCATCGGAGGAGCTGGAGCAGTTGAAGAAGGGCCCCGAGCTGCAGGCTTTGGCTGGAGATGAAGCGTACTGGAAGCAGCTTGAGGAAATACGGGCCAAGGGTTATGCCACAAGCTATGAAGAGCGCGAGCCCGGAGCCGCGGCCGTATCCGCCCCGATTATGAATCATCGCGGGGAGATCACAGCGGCCCTCTCCGTCTCCGGGCCGGTGAGCAGGCTGTCGCCCGAGACCCTGCATGAATTTGCTCCTGTTATCGTGGAGGCAGGCAAGGAAATGGGCATGCTGCTTCCTTAAGGGGTTGCCAAACCGTTCCTTTTAGGCTAACCTGAATTGGAAGGCGGAGCCATCCGTCTGTGAACAGCATAGTTTTGATCGGCGGCATGAAGCTGCCGAAGTTACTGGGGGGGCCCGTAATACCGGGCTGAGATGGAACCGTTCCAGGTTCCGGACCCTTTGCACCTGATCTGGATCATACCAGCGTAGGGAAGTAACCGGCCAATGAATCATAGAAGTGGGCAGCATGTTCAGTAGCCATGGTATATGCCATTGCTTTGCATGCAGGCCTGTTTGCATAAAGCCGGTTCCCTCGGGAACCGGCTTTTTCATTTAACTGCAAAATTCGCTCTATACCGCCGCCCGCCGCAAGGACAAGGAAGCGGGCTTGGTCCGTATTTTGCAGCAGGCCGACAGCATCGGTTTTTCTCCGGTATGATCCCGATGAGGAATATGACGACTCGGGAGGAACAAACAAATGACAGAGAGCAAACGGAAAACAGCAGCAGTGGGCGGCGTCAACACGGCCATCAGGGCCTTCCCGGCCAGCACCAAGGTCTATATCCAGGGCTCAAGACCGGGTATCCTCGTGCCTGAAAGAGAGATAACACTGCATGACACCCATACACCGCAGGGGATTGAGCATAATGCCCCGCTGCGTGTGTACGACACAAGCGGTCCCATGACTGATCCGTCGTATCAGGCGGATATCCGCAAGGGACTGCCTAAGCTGCGCCGGGCGTGGATTGAAGAGAGAGGGGATGCTGCCCGCTATGAGGGCAGGGCTGTGAAGCCGGAGGATAACGGACTTCGGGCCGGGACTCGCACTGCCGAGGAGTTTCCGGGCGCTGTCAGCCGGCCGCTGCGTGCGCTGTCGGGACGTAATGTCACCCAGATGCACTATGCCCGCCGGGGAATGATAACACCGGAGATGGAATTTGCGGCGATCCGGGAGGGGGTTGAGCCGGAATTCGTACGCCAGGAGCTGGCCAGCGGAAGGGCCATACTGCCCTCCAACATCAACCACCCGGAGAGTGAGCCGATGCTGATCGGACGCCATTTTCATGTCAAAATCAACGCAAATATCGGCAACTCGGCGGTGACCTCCTCCATTGAGGAGGAGGTGGAGAAAATGACCTGGGCCGTAAGATGGGGGGCGGATACGGTGATGGACCTGTCGACAGGCCGCAACATCCATACGACGCGCGAATGGATCATCCGTAACTCTCCTGTGCCGATCGGAACGGTGCCGCTGTATCAAGCACTGGAGAAGGTCAATGGGGAGGCCGAAGCGCTGACCTGGGAAGTATACCGCGATACGCTGATTGAGCAGGCGGAGCAGGGCGTGGATTATTTTACGATTCATGCCGGCGTGCTGCTCCGTTATATTCCGCTGACCGCCAGGCGAATGACGGGCATTGTTTCGCGGGGCGGGTCCATCATGGCGGCATGGTGCCTGGCCCATCACCAGGAGAACTTTCTGTACACACATTTCGAAGAGATCTGTGAAATTATGAAGACCTATGATATCGCCTTTTCACTCGGGGACGGCCTGCGTCCGGGCAGCATTTATGATGCCAACGATGAAGCTCAAATGGCTGAGCTGGCGACGCTGGGCGAACTGACACAGATTGCCTGGAAGCATGATGTACAGGTGATGATTGAGGGGCCTGGTCACGTGCCTATGCATAAAATCAAAGAGAATGTGGATCTGCAGATGGAAATCTGCAAGGAAGCGCCATTCTACACGCTGGGTCCGCTTACGACGGATATCGCTCCCGGGTATGACCATATTACCTCGGCGATTGGTGCTGCCATGATTGGCTGGTTTGGAACCTCCATGCTCTGTTATGTCACACCGAAGGAGCATCTTGGCCTGCCGAACAAGGACGATGTGCGTGAAGGGGTGATCGCCTACAAGATCGCCGCCCATGCCGCGGACCTCGCCAAAGGCCATCCAAGAGCGCAGCAGCGGGATGATGCGCTGTCCAAGGCACGCTTCGAATTCCGCTGGCGCGACCAGTTCAATCTGTCCCTCGATCCGGAGCGCGCGCTTGAGTATCATGATGAGACCCTGCCGGCCGAGGGAGCGAAGAACGCGCACTTTTGCTCGATGTGCGGCCCGAAATTTTGCAGCATGCGCATCACACAGGATATCCGGGCATTTGCCGCAGAGAAGGGAATCAGCGAGAAAGAGGCGATTACTGCAGGCCTGGAGGAAAAGGCGCTGGAATATCGCGAAGGACGGAGCAGGTAATACCATAATGGATAGATAAAAGCTTTGCTGTAAATGTAAAGGGCGCCCTTTAAGTGGCGCCTATTTTTGCATCATTTTCTCTTTTAAAACATCCTGGAAGCTGATCTTTTTCTCATTGCTGTCTTCTTTCTTGCTGGCCGATGTTGTGGGTCTCGGGTATTGGGGATTAAACGGCATCAGTGTATGTATCGTCACATTATAGTTCATTTTCGCTTCCTCCTCTTCAGGTACAGTAGGTATAGTAGGTATGCAGGTATTTGAGCCTAATTCAGAGATCGTTTGGGGTTGGTTATCTATTAGATGTTCAATAATACCCGAAGGTTACAGGGTTTAAAACTGCAATTGCCAAAAACAGTAGTAAGGTCTTGTGTTTAGGATAATCATGGTGGTAAAAACGGCTTAATGCATGCAAAATTGCCTATAAAAAAACGGGACCTGCAGGCCCCGTTGGATGGATCGGAATTATCAGATTTATGCAACATTTTTTAGCACTGTCGAACGGTGCTTTCTCTCACTGCAATATAAATGTCCGCTTGTCCGCTCCCGGCATCTCCGGCGAACTCATTGTACAGCTCGAAGTCTCCGGAAAAGGTTCGTTCCAGCCCCTGAACAGACGCAGACCACTGCCATATGTGCTGCCAGGCTTCGGCTACAACTTGATAAAGCGGTCCGTATTCGGTCCGGAAGACAGCATATCTGGCGGCAGGCAGAGTAACTGAATTCAGCTCATCCGCAATCTCTTCACCCTGAGACACGGCACTTCCCAGCAGAAAGGTATACTGTCCGAACACTGCATTTTCGTAGTCAGTGTAGCATCCGTAAATGGGATCAGAGGGCCTAACCTCCGTGCTTTCCTGAAAGAAGGAAGCCCATAGACCGGGAATGAGGCCTTGTCCGGACATTTCTGCGGCGTTGGTTGTGCGGACCGCCTTCCCCGACAGTGTAAAGGCTTCTTTTTCAACAAACTCTAGAGGCTGGATGGAAGGAGATACAGGAGTCTCCTTTTCCTGATCGGCCCAGCGTTTTAATAAGGGGAGAGACTTGTGCAGCATGTTTCTCGCAGCTTCCTCTTCCCAGCCTTCCTGCAGCAGAAAAGGGATGCTCAACCGGATCATATCCTCCATCGTGATGTTAGGCTGGGCAAAGCCCCCATTCTGATAGCAGTATTTGCAGTAGTCATAGACCAGGCTTCCGTTTGCAGCCGTACCAGCCAGCTCTTCACTGTGAATAGGCATGCCGCAGCTTTGACATTGTTCATTAGTTCTCATTTCATTTGCCTCCTTTGCACTGTATATGCTCCTACAGTATATAGAGGCGAACGTGACAGCCTACTGTCATGTTCAGGTGGCGCCATCGTAATTATGCTGCATCTGCTGCACCATAGCGCGAATACGGTCCCGTACGTGCGGAGGCTCAAGCACTTTCACGTGTTTGCCAAAGCTGAGGATAAAGCCGTACAGCCACTCGTTCTCCGGGAAGAAGCATGTTACGATGATTTTCCCGTCATTCTCCTCCTCCAAAGTCTCATGGCCAAACCATTCTTCGGCAAGATGGGCCCCGTCAGGACTGAAACGAAGCACCAGCCTTATCCGGTTATCCGGTTTGTTCCAGCTTTGCTGCCAGGGCAGCTCCTCAAGCACAATCGGCTCACGGACAAATGTGGAGTCCTCGGCAATACTGACCTCACGCATCCGGATCAGCTTGAACATCCTGAACTGCTCACGTGCCATACAGCGGCCGTACACGTACCATTGATGATGCTTCAGCACCAGCGTATAAGGCTCAAAGCAGCGCGAGCTTATCCGTCCCTCTGCGTCCTTGTAGCGAAAGTGAACAGGGTGAAGTCCGCTGATGGCCTGCTTAAGCAGGGAGAGGACCTCCTGCAATTCCCCGCGGCCGCCCCAGTCGGAATAATCGACGATAAATTGCTCGGTGCGGAAACGAAAATGCTCCGCCCTGGATGTGGGGATAATTTGCTGTATTTTCTCCAGCAGTAAGGAGGAACGGTCTGTCTCCGGATCTGAGGTTGCCAGGCTGCGCAGGGCGGTAACAATGGCGGCCAGCTCTTCATCGTTAAGCAAAGCCCGGTCAAGACGGTAGCCTTCGCTAAGTCCGATTCCCCCGCCAGCGCCCTGATAGGTCACTACAGGGATGCCTGCACGACCAAGCGCATCAATGTCCCGGTAAATGGTTCTGACCGATACCTCAAACCGCTGGGAGAGCTCCTTGGCCTGGATCATGCGCCGATTCAGCAGGAGGATGACAATGGCCAGCAGGCGATCTATTTTCACGATTTATCCGCTCCTTGGGTTATAAATGCTGTTGTACATGATTATAAGGCTTTGGAAGCACAGCAAAAAGCCCATCAGGACGTTTAGGTGTCCTGATGGGCTCGGGATAACGGACAAATATTACTTGCTGCTCTGAATCATTTGACGCAATACGGTTTGCAGAATGCCTCCGTTGTGGTAGTAATCGATATCCACCATGCTATCGAGACGAGCCGTTACCGGGAACTCGAATTTCGTACCGTCTTCGCGCTTGGCGACAACGGTAAGAGTCTGACCCGGCTTCACTTCGTTATCGAGTCCAAGAATATCGAAGGTCTCGTGGCCGTTCAGGCCAAGGCTGGACCAGCCATTGCCTTCCTGGAACTGCAGCGGAAGTACGCCCATGCCGACGAGGTTGCTGCGGTGGATCCGTTCAAAGCTTTCCGCGATGACGGCCTTCACGCCAAGCAGGAAGGTGCCTTTGGCCGCCCAGTCACGGGAGCTGCCTGTGCCGTATTCCTTGCCAGCGATGACTACCAGATTCTGTCCGGCTTCCTGATACTTCATGGAAGCGTCGTAGATCGAAATAACTTCGTCCGTAGGCAGATATTTGGTCACTCCGCCTTCCGTGCCAGGGGCAACCTGATTGCGGATACGGATATTCGCGAACGTGCCGCGCATCATGACCTCATGGTTGCCGCGGCGGGAACCGTAGGAGTTAAAGTCCTTGCGCTCCACGCCATGCTCCGTCAGATATTTGCCTCCCGGGCTGTTCACCGCGATATTGCCCGCCGGGGAAATATGGTCGGTCGTTACAGAGTCACCCAGCAGCGCGAGTACGCGTGCGTTGCGGATTTCCTGAATATCCTTCACGCCGTCCTGCAGCCCTTCGAAGAATGGAGGGTTCTGGATGTACGTGGAGTTTGAATCCCACTCATACAGCTCGCCTTCCGGAACGTCAATTGCGTTCCATTTCTCGTTGGCTGTAAACACATTCTCATATTTCTTACGGAACATATCCGGGCTGAGAGACAGGCTGATCGCTTCCTTGATTTCCTCGGAGGAAGGCCAGATGTCTTTCAAGTACACCGGCTGGTTCTCCTGGTCATAACCGATTGGATCGTTCTGCAGGTCGATGTTGACTGTGCCTGCCAGCGCATAAGCGACAACCAGCGGAGGAGAAGCCAGGTAGTTGGCTTTAACCTGTGCATGGACACGTCCTTCGAAGTTACGGTTGCCGGACAGAACGGCTGCAACCGTCATATCGTTATCAGCGACGGCCTGGCTGACTTCATCTGGCAGCGGACCGGAGTTGCCGATACATGTTGCGCAGCCGTAGCCTGCTACGTGGAAGCCAAGCGCCTCAAGCGGCTCGATCAGACCGGCCTTCTGCAGATACTCGGTTACAACAAGTGATCCTGGTGTTAAGCTACTCTTCACATAGCCAGGCTTTGTGAGGCCGCGCTGTACGGCTTTCTTGGCAAGCAGGCCCGCGCCCAGCATAACGCTCGGGTTGGAGGTGTTGGTGCAGCTTGTGATGGCTGCAATGACAACCGCGCCTGTAGTCAGCTCGCTTTTGGAGCCGTCTTTGTGCGTAACCGGCACCTTTTGCGCGATTTTTTCGTCGCTCAGGCCGTAACCGCCTTTATCAACCGGCGTGCGAATGACGCCTTCAAAGTTTTCTTTCATATGGGTAAGCTCAATCCGGTCCTGCGGACGCTTAGGTCCGGCAAGGCTCGGCACCACGGATGCGAGATCCAGCTCGATCGTGTCGCTGAATACCGGATCAGGAGTGTCCGCCGTACGGAACATGCCTTGGGCTTTGTAATATTCTTCAACAAGCGCAACCTGCTCATCGCTGCGGCCGGTGCTGCGCAGATAAGCCAGCGTCTCGGCATCCACAGGGAAGAAGCCGATCGTTGCGCCGTACTCTGGAGCCATGTTGGCGACTGTCGCGCGGTCTGCGAGGCTGATGTTCGCCAGGCCAGGTCCGTAAAATTCCACGAATTTGCCGACTACGCCCTTCTTACGCAGCATTTCCGTAACAGTAAGCGCAAGATCAGTCGCAGTGGAGCCTTCCGCAAGGCTGCCTGTCAGCTTGAAGCCAATGACATCAGGCGTTACGAAATAGAGCGGCTGGCCAAGCATGCCTGCTTCAGCCTCGATACCGCCGACACCCCAGCCTACAACGCCAAGACCGTTGATCATGGTGGTATGGGAGTCCGTTCCGACCAGGGAATCCGGGAATACAACCGTTTCGCCATCCACAGTTTTGGTCGCGGCCACGGAGGCCAGATACTCCAGGTTCACCTGATGCACGATACCGGTGGAAGGAGGAACGGCGCGGAAATTATCAAATGCCGTCTGTGCCCAGCGCAGGAAACGGTAGCGTTCCTCGTTGCGCTCGAACTCGACGCCGATGTTGTAATCCAGCGCATCCTTGGAGCCGAAGGCGTCGACCATAACGGAGTGGTCGATAACCAGGTCAACCGGCACGAGCGGGTTGATTTGCTTCGGATCCCCGCCGGCTTTCTTCACGGTGTCCCGCATGGCCGCCAAATCGACGACAACCGGAACCCCGGTGAAATCCTGCAGCACGATGCGTGCAGGGATGAAAGGAATTTCTTTATTGGCGTCCCGATCTTCCGCCCACTTCGTCAGCTGTTTGACATGCTCTTCCGTAATGGCGCGGCCGTCGAACTGACGCAGCGCCGCTTCCAGCAATACCTTGATGGAGAAAGGAAGCTTGGCTACCCCCGCCTCACCTTGCTCTTCCAGAACCTTCAGGCTGTAGTAACGGTAAGACTTGCCGTTAACATCCAGGCTGCGGGCAATTGAAAACTGGTCTTTTCCTGACATTAAAGTACCTCCTTGGCAGAGTTGTTTCATTTGGTGAAACTCTATTTCAAAATCAGTGCTTTTGTTATAAGTATACCGTTTTCATGCTTGTTCGTAAAGGGTTTTAAACCCCTCTTCATAGGATTCCTTCTGCCCTCATACAGATAATATAGGAATGTGTCCCGTGTGTCGGGCGAGCCAGGTCAGAAAAGGGGGAGAGGGCATGCTGCACCCGGATTGGAAGCAGGCATTATTCACATATGTAAACCAGTTCAACAGATGCGAGGTCGAATACGGTCCGCTCAAGGAGGAGAATGTGGTTACGGACCTGTACTTTCTGATGAAGAGAGGAGAGCGCATGGCCAGAATGAAGGATTGGCACCGTGAACGCGGCACCACTCCGCTTCACGCCGAGACGAGGGTCAAGCCGGAACGCATGATCCGCGAGACGGAAGCGGAGGTCGTGGCCGACGTCCTTCTCTATGTCCGCCTTTTTTATGACAAGGCTGGCATGACTCACCGGGAGGAACGGGTGGAACGCGAGCGTCTGACCTTCGGACGGGAAGGGGCGGAATGGAAGGTCAGGCAGGTTGAGAGAGCGTCCGGTGAGCAGCGGTTGTCCGGCGTGGAAGCACCGTTTGAGCCAGCGGCGTACATCCATGCCGAGAACATGCCGCTGCTCAATCACAACGTGCTCGGCTTCGGCACTGCGTCAAGGCCGAGCAGATACCGCCGCGAGGAAGCCGCCGCCTATGCGGACCGGTGGTGGAACGGCGCCAACCCCGAGTTTGAAAATTTTGAAGTGAATTGTACCAATTTTGTCTCCCAATGTCTCTTTGCAGGGGGAGCGCCGATCCACTATACTGGTAAAAGAGAATCGGGCTGGTGGTATAAAGGAATGGCGGGCGGACGCGAATTGTGGAGCTACAGCTGGGCAGTGTCGAACAGTCTGGAAAGGTATCTGCGGTCAAGCACCTGGGGGCTTACCGCCAGTGAAGTAGCAAGGCCCGATCAGCTGACGCTTGGAGATGTGATTCTGTATGACTGGGACGGAACGGGCAGATTTCAGCACAGCACGATTGTGACGGCTTTTGACGCGGGCGGCATGCCGCTCGTGAATGCCCAAACGGTAAGCGCGCGCCACCGATATTGGGATTATCGAGATTCCTATGCGTGGACGGAGAATACGGTCTATCGCTTCTACCATATAGCGGACCAGTTTTAACCGACTGGCCGTTATCGGCCTGTTTTAAAGTTGAAGAAGGAAAGCGGAGGTACACATGGTTGAGAAGGTTCTGACCGTAGGCTTGGTATACGGGGGAAAATCGGGCGAACACGAGGTCTCGCTGCAGACCGCATTTGCCGTTATGAATGCATTTGACTTCAGTAAATATAAAATTATTCCTTTTTATATTACGAAGCAGGGGGAGTGGAGAAAGGGAGAGGAGATGGATACGCCGTTTGCGGAAGTCGAGGAGCTTAAGCTGGAGAGCGCCTTCGGCGGCACGAAAGAGGCCATGGATTCCCTGTTCTCCAGACTTTACGGCGGTCCGGCGGGACCGGATATCATGTTCCCGCTGCTGCACGGCACCTTTGGCGAAGATGGGACAATCCAGGGACTGTTCGAAATGGCCGACATGCCTTATGTTGGCGCCGGCGTCCTGGCTTCAGCCGCCGGGATGGATAAAGGCGTCATGAAGAAGCTGTTTGCCCAGGCGGGGCTTCCGCAGGTGAAGTACAGCTATTTCAGTCAGGCACAGTGGAGGAACGACCGGCATGGCCTCGTACAGGAAATGGAAGATAAGCTGGGTTATCCATCCTTTGTAAAGCCTGCGAACCTGGGCTCCAGCGTTGGCATTTCCAAAGCACGCAACCGGGAAGAGCTGGAGCAGGCCGTGGAATATGCGTTCCGCTATGACTTGAAGGTGATTGTCGAGGAGTTTGTCGATGCGCGTGAGATCGAGGTGAGCGTGCTCGGCAACGAAGAGCCGGTCGCGTCAGTGCCGGGCGAGATCGTGTCTTCGGCGGAGTATTACGATTACACGGCCAAATACACGGACGGCCAATCCGAGATGCTGATTCCCGCGCCGATCGACGCGGAGAAGGCGGAACAGCTCCGTGAGGCGGCACTGCTTGCTTACCGCGCCATTGAGGGCTGCGGAATAACCCGCGCCGACTTTTTTCTGCGCAGGTCTGATGGCAAGATCCTAATCAATGAGGTCAATACGATGCCGGGTTTCACGCCTTATAGTATGTACCCGCTTTTGTGGCGTGAGACCGGGCTGTCCTACGCGGAGCTTCTGGACCGGATGATCAGCCTGGGGCTGGAGCGTTATGAACGCAGAGCGGAACTGAATTACGAGAACGTTTAACTGCAGGAATATGCCGGATGAAGGGAGTGTAGGCTCCCTTTTTCCGCTTCCTGAATTATTTTTAGAGGTAGTTCAAAAAGTCATCTTTTGATCACGAAGGAAGTCAGGGAGCGGACTCACATCGAATCTTGAATTCAGCCGGGCCTAGTGGATGCTTCCGAAGCATGTTTCCTGCGGAAACATTTCAGGGGCTCACGTACCCCAAGTACGCTCCGCTCCTCAGTCCCTTGCTTCATCCAATTCAAGCGTTTTGAAAAAACGCACTTCGGAAGCATAGGCTTCGGTGCTGAAAACCTGACTTTTTGAACACTCATTTTTATGGAAAAGAGGTGCCGCCCATGGGCTTCCAGACTGAATTTAATTCTGTATGCAAATTTAAAAGCGAGCAGGAGCTGTACGAACTGCTGGAATACGGCCGCGGCAAAATGGTGAAAAGCGGTCTGCGCGTATTTCCGACCGGCCAGAAGGTGATTGCGTACAGCCCGGATAATACGGCGGTGGCGATCGTCAAAATTATGGGCTGCATAGCGGAGATCAATTTTCAGGGAGAGGAAGTCACGGAGGTTGAGATGGTGCTCGTCCGCAAGCTGAACGAAGAAGAGTCGCGGGTACAGACTGCCCTGGCTTATGAAATGTTTTTCGGGGAGCAGGCATCCTCCTGACGGGTTGAATCGCAGCGGCTTTTTCCGGGTAAGATTGGTAAGGAAGCCAGTCACGGCTAAAAGCTACAGCGGGAGGAAGCAGTATGAGGGTCCGGTTCGGATATGTGGCGATGTCCATGGTGATTGAAAATGCCTCGCCGTCAAAAACAATGACCTTGACGAGTTTTAACAAGCTTGCGGACAGGGAAGCGGCCATCCGCAAGCTGGAGCGCATTGCGGAAGAGAATCTGCATAACACGCTTAGGCTGCTAAGGCATAACAGGGCGAACGGCATTGAGGTATACCGGTTCTCCTCCAAGCTGATCCCGTTGGCTACGCATGCCGATCTGCAGGACTGGGACCCGTTCACGGCGCTCCGTGCGGCATTCGCCGAGGTGGGGGATTATGTTAAGGCTCATCATATGAGGGTATCATTTCATCCGGATCATTTTACCGTTCTGAGTACCCCACGCCCGGAGGTGCTGGCCAGTTCGGTCCGCGATCTTCAGCATCACGGCAGAATGCTGAATGCCATGGGGCTTGGCTTTGCAGCGAAGAATAACATTCATATTGGCGGTGCATATGGGGACAAGCGTGCTTCAGCGGAACGGTTTGAGGAGCATTTTGCTGGATTGGAGCGGGCTTTACAGGAACGGCTCACCCTTGAGAACGACGATAAAACCTTTAATGCGGTCGAAACGCTGGAGGTATGCAGGCATACGGGGTTGCCGATGGTACTCGATCTCCATCATCAATGGGTGAACAATGACGGAGAGCGGCCGTGGGAGCTGTGGCCGGCTATTCAGGAGACGTGGAAATCCCCTCTTGCCCAGGCGGGATCTTCCGCTGACCAGCCGCTGCCTCCCAAAATTCATATCTCCAGCCCAAAAAGCGAGCGTGATCCGCGGGGACATGCCGATGACGTGGAGCCCGGACCGGTGCTGGAGTTTTTACGGGCAGTCGCGGGTTCAACTCCCTGCCTGGATGTCATGATTGAGGCCAAGCGCAAGGACGAAGCGCTCTTTAATCTAATGAGAAAGCTATCCAGGTATGAAGGGGACGGCGTTACCATGGCCGGCGGCGCAGCCGTCGACATTGAGCCATAGACGAAGAACATCGGATTCGGATTTAGGCGAAACTTTGCATCGGGCATGGCGTATCCTGTTAAAGCATCATAGTATTGCTCGATAGATTGATATAGAAAGTAGAGTGAGCGTTTTGATGGAGAATGGTGAAGAAAAGGTTCCCTATGTCGTATCAAGCAAAAGTTATACTGCAGTGGCGGTCAACGCCGCTTCCAAGGCGGGAGAATGGATCAAGAGCAGGCTGGGCACCGTCAAGCAGCTGAGCACGAAGCATTCGCCGCAGGATCTTGTAACTGAGGTGGATAAAGGGGCCGAGCAGATGATTCGCCGGCTGATCCTGACCCATTTTCCGGATCATGCCATCCTCGGTGAAGAAGGTGTGAAGCCTGGAGCAGAAGCGTCTGCCAAAGCGCTTGCCGCCGCGCTTGAAGAGGAGTATCTCTGGATTGTCGATCCGGTGGACGGAACAACCAATTTTGTGCACGGACTTCCCTTCTATTCCGTATCGATCGCCCTGGCTCATAAGGGTGAGGTCATCGTGGGTGTTATTTATGACCCTTCGCGGGATGAGATGTTTGTGGCCGAGAAAGGCAAGGGCGTCTATGTTCATGGCAATCCCATGACCGTATCCGGCGAAGACCGCCTCTCTGACAGTCTGGTGGCTATCGGTTTTCCGCCGGACCCCGGCTTTGCCATGCCTGTCAACATGCGGGCCGTTCAGGCCCTGGCTCCGCAGGTCAGAAGCCTGCGCGCTGTCGGGTCCGCTGCCTTGCACTTAGCATATGTGGCGGCGGGAAGACTCAGCGCGTATACGGAGGTCGGCCTGAACGCCTGGGATCTGGCCGCGGGCGCGCTGCTGGTGCAGGAAGCGGGCGGCACCGTCACCGATACGCTGGGCCAGCCTTATGATCTCGGCGTCCGGCATGTAATTGCCAGCAACGGCGCGATTCACCAGGAGCTGGCTGCCGTCCTGAAGGAAGCGGGTGCAACCGGGCAGGAGTAATCCGGCCTGGCGGATACATGGCTGCGGCAATAACTGCCCATACTGAATTCACGGCCGCAGGCTGCGGCAGAAGGAGGAATGAAGTTATGGAAAACCCGGAAGAGCTGGAACGCAGGTTGCGCGATATGCTGACAGAAGGCGAGATGCACACGGAGGATGAGAAAGAGCGGGAACGGGCGAGGCTCTCGCCCAAGTACGAGGTCCGCATCCAGACCCGGCTTGACCCGATTGTTGAGCATACGCTGAAGTACCGCAGCATGGCCAAGGAGCTGGACGGCCGCTACGATGATTACATGAAACGAGCGCAGCACTCGAAGCCCGTGGATGAGCGGGATCAAAAATGAAAAATATGGTACATTTTGTGAAAATACCTCTTGCCGAAGTCCAGGGCATGGGGTATTTTTTTAAGATCAGGATGTTCAAGTTATCCGAAGCTCCTGCCCCCGCACCGCACGAAACGTGAAGGAGGAGATATGATGGCGCATATATTTAAAAACGCTTTCATACACGCTGGGATTCATCGCAAGATGATGCTGCTCATTTCAATGCTGATGCTCGTCAGCTTTATTATTTTTGCGGCGGTGCTGGGTTATGTGTTTCGGATTTATGATGAACAAATGTATCTCAAGACGTCTGAAGTGCTCAATATGTCCTCCATCGGGATAGAGAATCAGCTCAAGGACATGGAGCAGCTCACCTTCAAGGTGGTGTCCGATGAGCCCCTGCAGGAATATCTTCGGCAGCTGAAGAGAGAGACGTCTCCTTATGAGAAGCTGGTGCTGCGCAAGAAGATTACCAACCGGCTGATTGCGTTCGCAGGATCGGAGAAATATGTCTATTCCATGATGCTGATCGACAATCAGCGTTATGTCATGTCTGCCGGGAACCGGGAAGACATGTCCGAACGGCTGCAGTCAGACCTGACCAGGCTGGCGGAGGGAAAAAGCGGCTCCAACGCCTGGTATGCCAGTGGGCAATCTTCATTGTTTGCGGTCCGGCAGATCAAATCCTTCACGGACTCCTCTTTTTCTCTGGAAGGTCTGGGGACTTTGGTTGTGCGCATCCGGATTGATCGGATCGTCAACGACCGTGTGCATGATGAGGATACCGGTCAGCTCATCATCACGGACGGGACGCAAATCATTTATCCGGAAAAACCCCTGCTTCACCCGGACGAGCTCAAAGCCGAGCTGGAGAGGGAGCAGCCGTACGGAATCGGCACTTATGCGGGAGGAACGTATTTTACGGCACAGGCACGCTCTTCCTACACAAACTGGACTTACCTGCATACAACCCCGTTTGACGATATGTTTCGCAGTATCTCAATCATTAAGCAGTTGATTACTGTAATTTTTATTCTATTGCTTGTTATTGCACTGGCTCTGGCAGCAAGATTGTCAGGCAGCATTACGAGACCGATTCACCAGCTGATCGGGCAAATGCGCAATATTGAGAAGGGCGACCTGGACAGACTTGAGGAAGAAGCCCTCGGGATGATTCCTTCAACCTCTCACGACGAAGTGCGGCTGCTGCACCGGACCTACAGGAAGATGATCAGGCGCATTCGCGAGCTGATTAACGAGAATTATGCCAAACAGCTGCTGCTGCGGGAAACGGAATTGAAAGCGCTTCAGGCGCAGATTAACCCTCATTTTTTATACAATACACTTGAATCGGTCAATTGGCTGGCGAAGGTGAACAAGCAGCATAAAATATCGGAAATGGTGGAGGCGCTCGGCTTTCTGCTGCGCAGTGCCGTAAGCTTCCGGGAGCAGCTGATCCCGCTTGAAAAGGAGCTGGACATTGTCCGCAGCTATGTCACGATCCAAACGACCCGGTTTGAAGAACGTCTCCGTTTCAGCCTGGATATCGCGGAAGGGCTGGATAAAGCTCTTATCCCCAAGCTGACACTGCAGCCTTTGGTTGAAAATGCCATTCATTATGCGCTTGAGCCCAATATTGATCCATGTACCATCACAATTACTGCGTATGAGGAAAATGGTGTGCTGCTCGTCAGCGTACAGGATGACGGCCCCGGCATGAGCGGCGAGTTCCTTGCCAGGCTGCGCAGCGGACAGGTCCGGACGCGCGGGCAGGGCATCGGTCTGAACAATATTCAGGAACGCATCCATCTGACCTTTGGACCGCAGTGGGGGCTTGAGCTTGACAGCCGACCGGATGAAGGAACGTCGGTCACGATAAGGATTCCTTTAATCGAAGGGGGAGAACAGCATGTACAAAGTGCTGCTGGTTGATGATGAACGTGTCATTCTGGACGGCATTTCACAGGTCGTGGACTGGAGCGGGACCGGCACCCGGCTTGTCGGAACGGCCCGCAACGGCATCGAGGCTTTTGACCAGATCCGTGCAGTCCAGCCCGATATTGTGATCAGCGATATTTCCATGCCC
Source organism: Paenibacillus jiangxiensis (assembly GCF_046098255.1). NCBI lineage: Bacteria > Bacillati > Bacillota > Bacilli > Caryophanales > Paenibacillaceae > Paenibacillus > Paenibacillus jiangxiensis. The sequence goes on along the minus strand of NZ_JBJURI010000035.1, from coordinate 16,872 downwards.
GGCCTGGACGGCATCGGTCTTGTCGCCAAGACGCATGAGCAATTCCCGGATATCCGGTTTATCATGCTGTCCGGCTACAAGGATTTTGATTATGCCTGCCGGGCGATGCAATACGGTGTCAAGCATTATCTGCTGAAGCCATGCAATGAGCAGCAGATTCAGGAAGCGCTGGCGGAGCTGCTGTTAGAACGGAAGGAGCAGCAAGAGCGGGCGAGCTTCGTCAGCCGCATGAAGCAGGATTTTCGGAAAATGCTGCCACATGTCAAAGAGCAGTTTCTCAGGGAGCTGGTCACTAATAAAACCTACGGCAGCCGCGAGCTGGAATATTACCAGCAGTTGTTCGGTCTTGAGCTGGGCGGGGGAGAGGTCAGGATGCTGCTGCTCAGGCTGGAGGAAGCGCATGAGCCGGAGCATTTGTTTGCGCTGCAGAATATTGCCGCCGATCTGCTGCAGGATGTTCTGTTCAGCACTGGCATCGAAGGCCAGCTGCTGATCGTCGTGGAGAATCCGCACGATTCGGCAGGGCTGATCCGGGACATTGAGACGGTCAGGGCCACATTCAGCAGGTTTTACAAGCTGGAGGTGACGGCCGCTGTCAGCGAAGGGGACCGAATGCAGCATGCGAGGCGATTGTATAGGGAGACGCTGCACTGTATGAATCACCGTTTTTATACGGGCAAAGGCAGCCTGATCACCAAGGAGGATATCGCCCCGGCGGAGGCCAGGGAGAATGCGGATTTTGAGATGGATGAGGACAAATTTTGCCTGCTGGTCAAGGCGGGTAATGTGGAGGAAGCAGCCGCCGAGGTGGAGCGCCTGTTCACCATCATGGCGCAGCAGAGGTATGAAATCATGGTCACCCGTTCCTATGTGCTGCAGTTGTACGCGGCGATGATCCGCATTTGTCCGGAGGAGGAACGTCCGCTCTTTACGGCGCGAATGGCGGAGCTTGCGGAGATCGGCACGCTGCCGGCTTTGCAGGATTTTGTGAAAGACGCGGTGGAGAGGCTGACGTCCATGTACTACAAGCGGAACATTCACCGCCAATCCTCCACGGTAGAGAAGATGCTCGTCATTATCGAGGAGAACTATGCCAATTCGGAGCTTTCGCTGAATGGGGTCGCCAGCCAGATGCTGTATATGAATTCCGATTATCTCGGCAAAATATTCAAAAAAGTCACGGGAGAGACCTTCTCCCACTACGTGAACCGCTTCCGGATTGAACGGGCAGCAGAGTACATCCGCAGCAGCGGAGATGTGAAGGTGTTCGAGCTGGCCGAAATGTTCGGGTTTGGCGGCAATGCGCAGTATTTCAGCCAGGTGTTCAAGAAATGGACCGGCATGACACCTTCCGAATACATTAAATCTCATGATTAGCAAAACAGAGGAACCGTCTCAAGCAAGAGCGGTTCCTCTGTTTTTTGAAGATTCGAGACAATACACTCGCAGCCTAAAATACAACGAGATGTATCTCCTGGTATCCACAAGCGAATAACGGAGGGAACTTTGTTCCCCTCCCGCGCCTTCGCTTGGGCTTTGGCATTCAAATTTATGTAGACTTTTCGGCACTTTTCTTTCATTCCTGTTTGTGCCGACTTAGTCGGAATGGAGATTATTATGAAAAGAGTTGGAATTATTACTGTTTATTACAAAAACTATAATTACGGTGGCCAACTTGGAGCCTATGCACTGCAAAAAGCTATAGCTAAGTTAGGATTTCATTGTGAGCAAATTACATTCAAGTGGCAAAACGAATACTACTTACAAGCATGTGAAAGTGCTAAAAGTGCTGAACATTTTAGGATTTTTTCCGAAAGCATTCCCCACAGCGAACGTTTATATACAGTATCTGATATTGCAGAATGTGTTGATGATTACGATATTTTTGTTTGCGGTAGCGACCAAATATGGGGTATTCCGCATGTTCTTTCCGATGACAATTTACCCTGTATGGCACTTTCTTTTGTTCCAGCATCAAAAACGAAAATTGCATACGCAGCAAGCATGGGAGGAGCAGAAATAGAGCCCCATCGAAAAAATATCCTTGCTCCACACGTTAATTCCTTAGACTTTGTTTCTGTTCGTGAAAAAAGTGCAATCCCTTTTGTGAAAACGATGAAAAATGGAGATGTTACTCATGTATTGGATCCTGTAATGCTTCTTGATAAATCCGAATGGGATGATATAGCTGCCACTCCGCCAGAAAAAGCCTATATACTCACTTATGATTTACGAGATACAGGGGTTCAGGAATATGCTGAAGCACTTTCACAAAAGTACGGATACGAGATTATATCTCTTGCAACTGCTGGAGCAGCTACGGTTGGTCCGAAGGAATTTGTAGGGTACATAAAACACGCTAAGTATTTTATTACTAGTGCTTTTCATGGGGCTGTTTTTGCCATTTTATATAAGGTTCCATTTTTGGTTTTCCCGGTATCTGATAATCCACATGACCCCAAATCAATGGATTCAAGACTGATAGCTCTGCTGGATGCGTTTGACTTATCTTCTTGCTATGTTTATGCTACATCAAATATTCCAAATATTGATGATGTTACTCTTCATCATATAGACGAATCAAAAACAAGTGCATATCGTAATAATTCACTTCAATTTCTTAAAGATGCTTTTGAATCTTAAAATAAATCAAAGCATGTGTGCGCTAGGCGCGGGCATTTTACAAATGCGGATGAGTGTTGTCAAACATGAAAGGGTTCTTGCTCCAAAATTTCTCTGTCATACGTCTTCCCTCGCGGATACCTTTGCCACAACAGGATGTCGAGGGGGAAGCCTTCGATTATGAGGAGTCCTTCTTTTGAAAGCGTGTACATTGTGTGGATCGTTTGCAGCCAAGCGAACGGGAGCTGGAAGCGGCGGAGCATTTGATCCGCAGCAGCGGTTCCTCTGTTTTTTGAAGATTCGAGGCCGGATTTGTGTATTCAAAACAGCGGGACGATTTGAGACAATACACCCAGGAGCAAATGAAAGCGTTAACAATAAATTATTGGATACATCGGTTGGGCTCCACAATTATGGCGAAAAGGGGAGAGCTACATGAAGAAAAAGAGTCTCTTGGCGGTCATGGTTCTCATGCTCATGCTGACTGCAGCCTGCGGTGGCGGGGGAGGAAGCGGCAATAATGCCGGGCAAAATTCAGGTGATGGACAGGTTACGCTGCGCATTGCCTGGTGGGGGTCGGATAAGCGAAATGAATACACACAGCAGGTCATCGACCTGTATAAGCAAAAGCATCCGAACGTGAAAATCGACGTGGAATACGCCTTGTTCGACGACTACTGGAAAAAGCTCGCGCCGCAGGCGGCAGCCAATCAGCTGCCTGACATCATCCAGATGGACGTGTCTTATATCACCCAGTATGCGAAAAACGGGCAGCTTGAGGATCTGGGACCTTATGTAAACCAATCGGTTCAGCTTGGAGATGTAGCAGAAAACGTTCTGAAAACAGGTATCGTCGAAGGCAAGCAGTATGGAATTCCTACCGGAGTCAATGTGCTTGGCTATCAATATGATCCGGCTAAGCTCAAGGAGACCGGGCTGGAAATTCCGGAGAACTGGACCTGGGATCAGTACAAAGAGCTGAACAAACAGGCAGGGGCAAAAGGTGTATATTTCGACAACGGCATGCAGCCGGATATTTTCTTCAATTACTTCCTCCGTACCAAAGGGCTGTCACTGTACAACGCGAAAGGCAACGCACTGGGATACGATGACGACCAGCTATTCGTAGAATTCTTCGGGGCTATGGCTGAAAACATTAAGAACGGCGGTACACCATCACCGGAAATTACAAGCCAGACCAAAGGCATTCTGGAAGAGAACCAGATTGTGAAGGGCAAAGGCATCGGCGAATGGCAGTGGTCCAACCAATATGTGGCATTGCAGCAGGTAGCCAACAAACCGATGGAGCTGGCTCCGATGTTCGGTCCGGATATGGAAAAAGGGATCTACATGCAGCCGTCGATGTACTGGTCCATTGCCTCCAGCTCCAAAGTGAAGGAAGAGGCGGCCAAGTTTATCGACTTCTTCATCAATGACGTGGAAGCCAACAAGCTGATCAAGGGGGAGCGGGGTGTGCCGATCTCCAGCAAGATCAAGGAAGCAATCGCGCCTGAGCTGAGTGAACAGACACAGCAGGTATTTGACTTTGTCGCCGCAATGGAACCAAAGGCTTCGCCAATGAGCCCTCCGCCTCCGGTCGGATCGCCTGAAGTGATCGCAGCCCTGGCAGACTATGTGGAACAGGTCAATTTCGGACAAATGACGCCTGAGGATGCGGCAGCCAAGTTCCGCGCGGACGCGAACGCCATCCTGGCCAACAATATGTAGTCGGACGGATAAAAAACAGCACGGCTCCGCATAAAGGGCAGGCTTTGGGGACAGGCGTCCGCTGTCTGTCCCTTATGCGCCCGCCGTACGAACAGCGTGATATACCGTGTGCCCGGCTTACGCGGGGAGCCGGACGCATTTTAAGGAGGTTGGTCCTTTTGAGGCTCAAGTCTACGCTCAGGGCGGATTTGACGGGGTACGCTTTTATCAGCCCGTTCATCATCGGCTTTCTGGCTTTTACGTTCATTCCCATGTTCATTTCACTGTATCTTTCCTTTACGAGCTACAATCTGTTCACCTCGCCCCGCTGGATAGGGCTGGACAATTACGAAAAAATGTTTACTGGCGATCCGAAGTATTGGACTTCTATTAGAGTTACTTTTACTTACGTATTCCTCGGGGTGCCATTACGACTGATATTTGCTTTATTCATCGCCATGATTCTGAATACGAAATCCCGTATGGTAGGGGCCTACCGGACCATGTATTATCTGCCTTCCATTATCGGGGGCAGCGTGGCTGTGTCCATTATGTGGCGTAATATTTTCAGCAATGAGGGTATTATCAACAAGCTGCTGGGGCTGTTCGGTGCAGGTCCTGTGCGCTGGTTCGGGGATCCTGACGCCGCCCTGGTCATGCTGATCGCGCTGTCTGTATGGCAGTTTGGGTCCTCCATGCTTATTTTTCTGGCAGGTCTGAAAAACATTCCTTACGAGATGTACGAGGCCTCCAGTGTGGACGGTGCCAGTCCGGTGCGCAAGTTTTTCAGCATCACGCTGCCCTTGCTCAGCCCGATCATTCTGTTCAATCTGATCATGCAGACGATCAGCGCTTTCATGACCTTTGTGCCTGCATATATCATTTCCAAAGGCGAAGGCGGTCCGCTGGATGGGACGATGCTTTATTCGTTGTATCTGTTCCGCCAGGCGTTTATGTTTAACAACATGGGTTATGCCTCCGCCATGGCCTGGGTGATGCTGATCATTATCGGGATTTTGACGGCTGTCCTGTTTGTGACATCGAAATACTGGGTGTTCTACGAAGCGGAAAGGGGGCGCTAAATTATGGTCTGGAAAACGGTCAAATGGCCTCTTTACCATGTGCTTGTAGCCGCGCTGGCCATAGCGATGCTCTATCCGGTGATCTGGATGCTGTTCAGTTCGTTCAAGGAAAGCCGTACCATTTTCGTTACGGCAGGCACGCTGTGGCCCGCAGAATGGAAGTGGGAGAACTACCCGGTTGGCTGGCAGGGCGTCTCCGGTTACAGCTTTGGCAAGTATATTTATAACTCGCTTGTGCTTGTTGTCATTTCGACCATCGGAGCGGTCATATCCTCTTCACTGATCGCATTCGGTTTTGCCCGTCTCCGCTTCCGGGGGCGAAACTTCTGGTTTGCGCTCATGATGGTGACTTTGATGCTGCCGCATGACGTGGTACTGGTGCCGCAGTATATCATCTTTTCCAAGCTGGGTTGGCTGAATACGATCCTGCCCATCGTTGTACCCGCATTTTTCGGGATGCCGTTCTTCATCTTCCTGATGATCCAGTTTATCCGTACGATCCCAAGCGAGCTGGATGAAGCGGCCACCATTGACGGGTGTGGAAAATTCCGGCTGTATGCGCAAATTATTTTGCCCCTGCTGAAATCATCGCTCGCCACAGCGGCTATCTTCTCCTTCTACTGGAGATGGGAGGATCTGCTGGGACCGGTGCTCTATTTGAACTCTCCGGAAAAATATACGGTATCCATGGCACTGAAAATGTTCCTCGACAGTGAAGCTGCCTCCAACTGGGGCGGGATGTTCGCCATGTCCATCGTGAGTCTGGTTCCGGTTATTGTCGTATTTTTCTTATTCCAAAAGCAGATTGTTGAAGGAATGAGCACCAGCGGCTTGAAGGGGTAATAGGGAAACGGTTGAATCTGGAAGGAATATGGGTGAAGGAAGGGGAGCAGAAATGAAAAATGCTGAAGCGGCAGGCCTGCCGGCATTGGACAGCGGGCAGGCGCAGCAGGCTGGAAAGCAGGTGGATAGGGATAAGGAGCTGGCCCGGGCAGAAGGCTGGAGATTCGATTTCGGGCCGGGGGATGCAGCAGAGGGTTATACGGCTGTTGGTTTGGATTGCCGGTATGATGCAGATAAAGGGTATGGCTTTGAAGTCGGCGGCAGTGTCTATGGCCGGGATCGGCGTCTGCAGGAAGACGATGGGAAGACGGGAGAAGCAGGCAGTATTGCTGCCCCCGCAGGAGATGCCGTTTCAACACGTCTGCGGGGCAGCTTCTGTATCCCGCTTGGCGCCGTTTTCCGTGCCGATCTGCCGGATGGCACCTATATGGTGAACATGCTCACCGGAGATGAGCTGGCAGATACGCATACGGTGGTCAAAGCGGGGGGAAGCAAGCGCATGCTTCCGCCCATCCGGACGGCAGCAGGGCAGTTCGTGGAGCATCGCTTCTCCGTTCCGGTATATGGAGGCATGCTGCGGCTGGCCTTCTCGGGCAAGGCGCCACGTGTGAATGCGCTGGAGATCACGCCCGCCCCGCAGACGCTGACTCTCTTTCTGGCAGGTGACTCCACCGTCACGGATCAGCCGGCTTCCGGCTATCCGTACGCAGGCTGGGGACAGATGCTGCCCGCCCTGTTCAAGCATGATGTATGTGTGGACAATCACGCGGTATCAGGCAGGAGCTCGCGCAGCTTTATTGAAGAAGGGCGGCTGGATGCGCTGCTGACCCGCATGAAGGCGGGCGATTTTCTGCTGATCCAGTTCGGGCATAACGATGAGAAGGCCGACCCGCAGCGGAGCACGGATGCGCATACGACGTATAAGGAATATTTACGCAGGTATATTGACGCTGCCAGGGCTGTGCAGGGCCAGCCGGTGCTGATTACGCCGGTACAGCGGAGATATTTTGACGAAGAGGGACGTCTGCTGGACACACATGGGGAGTACATACCTGCTGTGCGAGACCTGGCCGCGGAATGCGGCGTGCCGCTGATCGATCTGGCGGAGAAAACACGCGCCCTGCTGGAACAAGCCGGACCGGAGGGCAGCAAGGAGTTGTTTATGTGGACGCTGCCGGGAGAATACTTGAATTTTCCCGCCGGGACGGAGGATAACACCCATTTTCAGGAGACGGGTGCGGTCAGGATTGCAGCGCTGGTAGCGGAGGCCGTGCGCGAGCTTCGTCTTCAGCCTTTGCTGATGTATTTGAGATAGCAGGGAGTTATGCACTGATGCAGATTAATGAACGGGAGGAGCTGTTGGAAATGCCGGCACTTGTTTTTGATGAGGAGCATGTAAGACAGGTCATTGATCGGGTAGTTGAAAGAACCTTTAATATGGATTTCAGCTGGGACTGGCCCGGTGGAGTGGCATTTTACGGGGTGTGCGAAGCATATGATGCCACGGGGAAGGAGGAATATCTGCACAAGCTGAAGGCTTGGGTGGATGAAAATATCGAGGATGGGCTGCCGAAGCTGTCGGTGAACGGAGTGTCCATCGGACACTGCCTGCTGACGCTGTATCAGGCGACCAATGACGAGACGTATCTGAATATTGCTAAGGAAATGGCCGAATTTCTGGCACATAAGGCGGAGCGGTTCGCGGACGGCATTTTCCAGCATACCGTCAATTCGCTTCATGATGTATTTCCACAGCAGGCGTGGGTGGATACGATGTTTATGGCTGGCTATTACCTGCTCAGAATCGGTCACCTGCTGGGGAGTAAGGAGTACTTCGACGATGGCTTGAAGCAGTATCACGGCCACGAGGAATTTCTGCAGGACCCGGATACAAATCTGTATTATCACGGCTGGGACCATGTGAACCAGAATCATATGTCCGGCATCTATTGGGCGCGCGGCAATTCCTGGGCGGCCTTGACGATGGCCAAAGCGTTGAAGCTGATCGAGGTGCAGCATCCGTCCTATATGATCATCGCCGGGTCTCTGCGCGATCAAATGAGCGCCCTTGTCCGTCTGCAGTCGCCGGAAGGTCTGTGGCATACGGTTCTGGATGACGAAACCTCCTATCTGGAAACGTCGGGCTCGGCGGGCATTGCAACGGCGCTGCTGATGCAGGGCAGACTGTACAATAAATATTCGCAGAAGGCCATTGACGGCATTTTGTCCACCATCAAGGAGGACGGTACAGTTACAGGCGTATCGGCAGGCACGGCCGTCATGAACGATATCGATGGCTACCGGGAAGTACCTTACAAACGGATTCAAGGCTGGGGACAGGGGCTTACGCTGGCATTCCTGGCTGAGCTGCTGCGCACGAAAGAAAATCCTTTTGGATGACGGAAGGGTATTTTGGTGAGGCAAAGGAGGTTGGGCAATGAGTGCTGGAGAGTTAAACAAGCATAACAGGGGAAGCTGCTTCTGGGTCATTCCTGACGGTTATATTCCGCCGGACAGCAGCGGAGAGCTGGTCAGCCACGAGAGCATCTGTGTTCTGAACTGTGGGGATGAGGCGGCACAGCTGAGAATTAATATATATTTCGAGGACTGCGAGCCGCTGGAAGGGATTGAGGAGGTAGTCGAGGGAAGACGGACCCGCCATATCCGGACCGCTTCGCTGGAAAAGAACAGCGAACGGATTCCGGAGGCAGTGCCTTATGCGATCACGGTTGAGAGCGACGTGCCGGTGTTCGTCCAGTACAGCAGGCTCGACACGACCCAGCCGGAGCTGGCGTTGATGAGCGTGATGGCCTATCCGGCGGACAAGTGAAATCATATAGCTGCAAAAGCATGAGGGGAGCCCCGAGAGGCCTACTGCCCTAGGGCTCCTCTGTATGTTTTGAGACGTGCCGGTTACGAATGGATAAATTTTCTTATTCCGCATGCTCGTGAAGCGTTGCGCTCTCGATATAATTTATCATTCTTCTCAAGTCTTTTGCTTGTTCGTTGCTGATTTCCCCGTCCTTGTACATGCGGTGAATCTCCGCACGTTCCACGTCCATCACACCGATTCGCAGTTCTTCTTTTTGCGCTTCAACAGCTTCATTAAATTGGGATGGCCCTTTTAAACGATCGATCATTTGCTTGTAATCGAAAATGACGGGATAAATGATATTGGCATCCTCGCGTTCTTTCGCCATGACTTCCAGATGCTCCAGAGCTGCTTGCGAGGCTCTTAATTGGATTTCCTTTCCTGCCAGACGTTGGGCCATTCGTTCCTTACCACGATTTCGACGATCCTTGCCGGTCGAATGCTTCCAGTCTCGGAAGACGTTCCCGACGAGGAATCTAAACCTTGATCTTGCATTTCTGGAAAGAGCCTCTCCACGAAGTTCGAAAGCTTTCATGAAGAATTGGAATAACTCCTCGTCCATTTCTCCTTTAGCCATCGCATCTTCAATGTATTTTCTCTCTACTTTTAGCGCCATCAACCGGATTTCCATAATTTTTTGCACAAACTCTTTGTTGTCTTTATCCTTCGAATTTTGCTCGAAACTCGTTTGCTTGAAGGACTTTTTATACTCATCCATCAATTGATATGCCGCGGTTTCATTGTCTTCGTTCGTTTCTAAGCGGATCTTCTTCATCGCCGCCAGCAGCAGTCTGCTCTTGGCTGCATTTATATCCAAATAATTGGATAACTCCCCTTCGGATGTCTCTCCTTTGCTTATCAAGGGGAGAAACACGGTGGCTGCGATCAAAGTAAACAAAATAACACCTGCCGCCAAGAAGATGATCAGGGACCGTTCAGGGAATGCTTCCCCGCTTTCGATCATAAACGGAATAGACAATACTGCGGCCATCGTCACAGCGCCTCGAACACCTGTGAAACTAACCAATAGTGTCATTTTGACCGTTGGTTTGGCTGCGTGTTCCTTTCTTTTGAAACGATACTCATAACAAGAAAATAAGTACGACCAGATGAAGCGGATGGCCAATATCGCTGTCCCGATCGCCAGGACATACCCGATCGCAAGAACATTATGAATGTTTGGATTCTCGAATGTTGAACGAATAGACGGAGGAATGATTAAGCCGAGCAATAGGAATACCGCTCCATTCAAGATAAACAACACCGTTGTCCATGTATTTTCCGTTAGAACCTGTTCCTCCGCTTGCATAGGTTCCGCTCTCTCCCGGAGCAAAGAATGAACAATCCCACCTACAACGACCGCAATGACTCCGGAAGCGTGCAGCATCTCATCAGTAACAATATAAATAAGGAAAGGTGTCAATAATTGAAGTAAAGAATGCAAAGTGACATCGCTGATCCCGTTTTTGCGCAAGGCATACCGGACCCACGTCATCAGTAAGCTGAGCGCGAAGCCCAAGAAAGCCCCGGCGATAAACATATATGTAAAGTTGAAAATCGCTTCACGCAGCGAAAAATAACCCGTGACAACCGCAGCTACCGCATAATTAAAAGCCACAAGCCCGGAAGCATCGTTGATGAGGGATTCTCCTCGCACCAGATTCAACACTTCACCTGGAAGATGAACACGCTTGGCGATGCCATTCACCGCAACAGGGTCTGTGGGGGACAGAATGGCGGCTAAGGCAAAGGCTGCCGCAATTGGAATGCCGGGAATGATCCAATGAATAAAGTATCCCCCGCAGATCGTCGTCAACAGCACCAGAACGATGGCATTTCCGAAAATCGGCGCCCGCATTTTCCACAGCTCGTCTCTCGGAAAATGTCTGCCGTCGTTATACACGAGCGGAGCAATGAAGAGCAGCAAGAACCATTCGGTTTCGATCTCAAGATGGAAATCTTGATGTATGAGTGCGATGACGATGCCTAAGACAATCTGAGTCAAGGCGGTAGGTATGAAAGGCACATAGTGGCTGATGATATTTGAAATCACCAAACACACAAGCAGCAACATGATGGTCATTAATATTTCCACGTTGTTCCTCCTAAGCGAATTCTTCTTGGAAATCTTAATTTATTTGGTGGGAGTTTTATTGTATGGAAGTTTATCTTTGTTATACGAGGTAAGGATAGGGAACTATTATGAACTGAATATGAACTGAACATGAGGGCCGGTAATTCTATAACCATAAAAAAGACCCTCATTTGCGAGGGTCTCTAAATTTTTCAATCTGATATCTGTACCGGATCGTCTCGCTGGCTAAGGCCTGGATAGTGTCCCTTCTTTCATCTGTCCGGGGGCAATCAGATGTCTTTTTAGATAAAGCCGATAGACCACGAGGAGCACGACATACAGAGCGAATAAGGAGAGATAAATATTGCTGAACACAAATGTGCCGGTAAAAGAATTGAACGGATTCCAGGCCGTCCCGGCTCCATGGTCAAGTGCTTTACTGTAAATCAGCGTTGAGATGGTTCCGGAAAGAAAGTTGATCATGGACAGGAGGCCCATGCCGACTCCGGCTCTTTCCCGTGAGAGCGTTCCGGAAATGGTATTGGACAAGGCGATTTGCATAAAAGCCTGCCCCAGCGTGCCGAAGATCAGAAAGCAGGCGATCAGGAGCGCAGGCGCACCCGTAAATAACGCCAGCAGCGCAAAACACGACAGCAAAAGAAGCGATGCGGCGGTAAATAAAAATGCATTGCCCTTCGTATCCGCCAGCTTGCCGCCTTGTCTTCCCAGGAGGGCGGTAACAAGTGCCGCAGGCACCATGGCAAAACCGATCCAAGCCGGAGAAAGCTGCTGTACATCAGCTAACAGCTGGGGTGTAAGATAGGGCAGGGAAAAACCGATGCTCATCACGATGACGGCAGTAATCAACCCCAACGTATAACTTTTGTTGCGGAACAGATCCAGCTGGATAAAAGGCTCCGCTGCTGTCCGAACGCGCAAGATAAAGCATACCAGCAACAAGGCGCTTCCTGCCCCTAATCCCCAGCTGCCTTGCGTCACTGCAAGAACACAGGAGGCGATTGAAACTGCAAGCAGGCTTCCCCCAAGCCAATCCACCCGTCCGCCTTTGGGCTGTTCATCTGTCAGATACTTACGGTAAAAAGGCAGCATGAATATCATTAGCAGCGGTATGGCGAACAACCATCGCCAATGGAAGGCGCCGACCACCAGCGCAGAAACGACCGGTCCTACCGCGTTGCCCAGTGCGAGTCCGGTGGCCGATATCCCGAGTGCTCTTCCCCGGTTCTCCGGCGGGAAGTAGCGTATAGGGATCAGCATGGCCATGACCGGTATGATGGAAGCGCCGGCTGCCTGGAGAATCCGCCCGACAATCACCATCCAGAAGGCCTGCGCTGCCAAGCCGATCAGCGACCCGAGAGCCAGCACGGTCAGGCCGAAGGTGAGCAGCGACTTGAGGCTGTATTTATCGGCCAGTTTTCCGAAAATCGCCACCCCGACGGCATAAAAAAGCGTGTAAAAGGAGAACACCCAGCTTACCTGCGTCACCGATATCCCCAGCTCCTCTTTCATTTGCGGCAGTACGATATTGAACATGGTCGCGTTCATAACCGAAATGACCAAAGTAAAGGCGAGAACGCGCATTAATCTGATTCCTGCCTGTATATCTGCTTCCATAGTATTCATTGAATCGTCCTCCATTCAACCCTCTTTTTTTCGAACTGAGGCATATTGAAACATCTCCTACTTAAAAAAGTGAAATCGCATCTTTCGCTCTGCTGCCACTTATATTACAATTGAATTTACATAATTAAAAATATATATTAATGTATATATTCATAACCTTTAGTATATCGATATTGGAGGGCTGTCGAATGGAACTGCTGCAGCTGAGGTATTTTCAAAAAGTAGCCAGGATGGAACACATGACTAAAGCTGCGGAGGAACTAAGGATCGCCCAGCCGGCACTGAGCAAGACGATCGCCAAGCTGGAGGAAGAATTGGGTATGCCGCTGTTCGACCGCCGTAATCGGCAAATTCAATTAAATGAGTATGGCAGATCGTTTCTTATGAAGGTAGATGAGGCGCTTTATGCGCTGGAGGAGGGCCAAAGAGAGCTATCCGATCTGGCGGGGGCGGACCGTGGGAAAATATCTGTCGCAACCAATGCACTGCCCCGTTTAACCGGTCCGATCAAGCGGTTTCGTGAGCAGCATCCGGAGGTCAATTTTCGCATTTTGCAAATCGCCCCTTCGGCCACTGCAGATATGGCGAATCTACTGAATAAAGGCGAGGTGGATCTCTGCTTTACGGCAGCGGCGCTTAACCAGCCTGGTATAGAGGAAATAGCAGTTCTGCACGCCGACCTCTATCTGGCCGTTCCCCCGGGGCATCGGCTGGAAGGGAGAGAGAGCATCACGCTGCAAGAGACGGGACAGGAATCGTTCATCGAATACAAGGAAGGCCATCCATTCAGGGAAAAGAATGAGGAGCTGCGCCGCAAGGCGGGAATACGCCCGGAAATTGTCTGTGAGGTGGAAGAGCCGTCCGCTTTGATGAGTCTGGTGCAGGCAGGGCTGGGTGTTGCCTTGGTCCCGGCCTGCAAAAGCGATGAATCGCCGGTAGCATTGCTGCAGATACCGGATTCGCAGCGAACGTTCACTATAGCTTCATGCGAAAACCGCTACTTATCCCTCGCCGCCCGGGAGTTTCGGCGCTTCTTGATTCAATATTACAAAAAGTATTAAATGCTCTCTTATTGAACATGATACTTGAAAATAAGGAACAATGAAGTTATTATAGACTCATAAAGTCTTTATTGAAGGTGTGACCTATGAAATACTCACAAGCAACCGACTATGCGCTGCATGTAATGCTCTATCTGGTGGCGGCCGCGCCGGATAAACCTGTGGGTGTAGCTGTTTTGGCCGAGAGGATGGGCGTTTCCCAAACTTACCTGTCCAAAATGCTCACCAAGCTGGTCAAGGCCGGGCTGATTCAATCCGTTTCAGGTGCAAACGGCGGGTATCGCCTGCGGAGCAACTGGGATGATATCTCTTTTTTGGATGTTATACACGCGATTGAAGGAACAGCCTCCATGTTTGAGTGTAGCCTGGATCATGGCAGCGAGTGCCTCGTTCAGCAGGTTGTGGCCGAGGCCGAGCAGCAGCTGGAGCAATTTTTGGGCAGCAAGAAAATCGCCGATTTGGCGGTACAATTCAAGGCGGAGTCATAATCCGCCGCTTTTGTTGATTTTTTCATGGATATAATCGATCTTTTATGGATGTGATGTATGGGGATTTACTCAAATAAGGAAGGGATGATTTTTATGACAACGGATATACTTGACCCGCGATTCTGGGAAGAAGCATGGAAGAACGATCCAAACTCGTTCGCCAATCGAACGAAAAAAGCGGGGTTGGACCCCGCTCGCAGCTTTGACCACAAAGCCAAGGAATTTAACAAGCAGGTGTTCAGCGAGGAGGGGATCCGGAGAACAGAGAGGATTATCGGTTGGCTGGAGAATCAGGGTGTCAATTTTGCGGGAGCTTCCGTGCTGGATGTAGGGGCGGCGTCGGGCGGCTTCTCGATTCCTTTTGCCGAGCGCGGTGCAACAGTTACAGCTGTGGAACCCAACATTCCGCTGTCTGATTTACTGCTGGAAAATGCGGGCAGGCTGGAATCCGGAAGTGTAAATTTGGTGCGGGACACCTTTGAAGCGATTGATCTTGAAGCTGCGGGCTGGAGGAATGCATTTGATATCGTGTTTGCCTCCATGGTCCCGGCCGCCGGTGATTGGCAAAGAGTAGAGAACTTGATCAGCTGTGCCAGCCGATTCTGTTATATCAGCATGGCAGCAGGCGGCACCGAGCATGGACTTCTGGATGAAATCATACCGCTTATTACGGGCCGGAGAAGAGAGCAAGGGAATTCCGAGATGTATTATCTGCTACAGCTCCTTTATCTGAAGGGGTATTCCTATACCTCGCTTGTTACCCGTGAAACCAAAACTGTTGAAATGTCCATAGAAGAGGCTATTTATGAGGCAATGGCCATGCTCCGTGTACACCAGCAGCCCAATGATCAACGTGCCCGGGGTATCGTTACAGATTATCTGCACCAGGCTTATCCGGACAACAAGGTCGTTTTCCAGCAGGGGGGGCGTTTCGGCAAGGTGCTTATTCAAACCCGTGATCAAAATATGTACAGTAAGCGGGGCTAAGTTGGCAAAGCGATATTTCTAACCACAAAACGTTTTTAACGGTTGCCACGTCCGCTATTGGTTCCAAAAACGTTGATTTCAAATTATAACGGTCACCATTGCGCTTATTGCCCTTAACCCGGATATTTTTCGCCTGGATTAAGGCAAATAACGGCGTGTACAACCGTTAGATTTTAGAACAGGTCTATTTTCGTAAAATAGCAGCTGCTACAACTGTTAGATTTCTGGCGGGCGCAATATGGCTCGAAAATCCGGGCTGTTGCGGAAAGCCTGGAATTAATCAGAGTTACAAGTTATCTTGTGCAAGAGTTAATGCTCAGCCAGCGGAAGTAGACGAAAAAGGTCTGCCCCAAAAGTACTTGTATAACTTTTGGGGCAGACCTTGAATTTTTTCATCGAACAAACCAGGTTGCTTCAATCCCCGAAATAATTGATCCCCATCGCCTCCCGCACCTCGCGCATCGTTTCACGGGCAGCGGCGCGTGCTTTGCGTGTGCCTTCCACAAGGATTTCATTGATATGCTCCATTCTGCCGGCAAGGCTGCTGCGCCGCTCCCGGATGGGCTCCAGCAGCTCATTGACCGCTTGGGAGGCAAGCTTTTTGCAGTCCGTGCAGCTGATCGCGCCTTTGGAGCACAGCTCATGGATATCTGCGCATTGCTCCGGTCTGAAGTGCCGGTGATACTCATATGCAGGGCAAATATCCGGATGACCCGGGTCATCCATTCGAACGCGTGCCGGGTCCGTCTTGGCCTTGGCCAGCTTCAGCTCAACCTCTTCACGGGAAGAGTCAAGGTACAGGGCGTTGCCCAGGCTCTTGCTCATCTTGCTGCCTCCGTCCAGGCCGGTCAGCCTGCCGCCGGTCAGGATGCGGGGCTCCTTGAACACAGGTCGGTAAAGTTCGTTGAAGCGGCGCACTATTTTACGAGCCTGCTCAATATGCGGAATCTGATCTTCCCCCGCCGGAACAAGGGTTGCCTTGCAGAAGGCGATGTCTGCCGCCTGGCTCACCGGATAGCCCAGAAACCCGTAATACATGTCATTATAGCCTCGTTCCTTGGCTTCACTCTTCACCGTCGGATTGTGACGCAAGGAATTGACGGTAACGAACATGGAGAAATATTGGGTCAGCTCTGCAATTTCCGGAATCATGGACTGGATGAACAGGGTGGCCCGCTCGGGATCAATCCCGACGGCTAAATAGTCGAGTGCGACCTGTCTCACACTGTCCGCAATCAGCCCGGGATGCTCAAAATGCGTGGTCAGCGCCTGCACATCGGCGAGCAGAATGAAAGTAGGGTACACATGCTGGAGCTCGACACGGCTGCGCAGGCTTCCCACATAGTGGCCAAGGTGAAGCTTGCCGGTCGTCCGGTCTCCGGTCAGAATAATTTCGCTTGTCATTGCAATTCCTCCCTTGTATGTTAAGAGCATCTCCTGATTTGGGGTTGCTCTTTTCCTTTTGCTCTTTGAAAAATGAATAAGTTGAAAT